>NZ_WSPP01000344.1:0-280 GCF_009767705.1 Myroides sp. LoEW2-1
TGAAAATGTAATCAGACCTGTAGCAATTGGTCGTAAAAACTATCTCTTTGCCGGTTCTCATGATGCAGCACAAAGAGCAGCTATGGCCTATACGTTTTTTGCTAACTGCAAAAAGCATGACATTAATCCATATCAATGGCTAAAGTATGTTCTTGAAAATATTCAATCCATCAACCACAAGAATATCGCTGACTTATATCCTCATAATTACAAGAAACTTATCCTGGATAATGTAGAAGAATAATTAGATCTCACTAGATGTACTTGCTCGGGTGCATAC
>NZ_WSPP01000345.1:0-1076 GCF_009767705.1 Myroides sp. LoEW2-1
GTATTATAGCAGTTGTATTACCAGATCAATGGGGAAGCTATGAATATTATATTACTCAAGATTCTGTTTGTAATTGTAGAAATCTAAATACATCGTTTTTGTTTCAGATTTTGAAAGACAATATGTTTAACATTAAAAATCCAAATACAGAAATTTGCACAAATGGTTCAACTGTTTATTATGGTGATAGTTGTTATATTCAATCTGTAAAGTGGGAAGATTTTAAGTCAATTCCAGATTATTATCTGAATAAAGCTATTGAATTACGAGATAATAAAGAAGATTATAATATAACAAAAACTGTAAAATAATATGAGCTTTATTTCAGAATCAAAGTTAGCTAGTTATAGAACGAGAACAGAAACATTTTCGGCGGATAATATAGTTAATCTTAAGGAAAGTACATATAGCGATAAATCGCGTCCAATGATCTTCTTATCTCACAAGCATGATGAACAAACTATCTTACAAGATGTTATTGCATTTCTTAAAGATGAGGGAGTTGATGTATATGTTGATTGGATGGATTCATCAATGCCAGCATACACTAATGCAGAAACCGCACATAAACTTAAGCAGAAAATAAAGGTTGCGGATAAATTTATTTTATTAGCAACGCAAAGTGCAATTAATTCTAAATGGTGTAATTGGGAGTTAGGGTTAGGAGATGCTGAAAAGTATATTAACAATATCGCTCTTTTTCCTATTAACAGAAGTAATCAGGTTTTTTATGGAGCAGAATATTTAAGAATTTATCCTAGAATAGAATATCAAGATGGTTCAACACAGTATATAGGAGGAGCATATATTCCAAAAGGATACTATGTGTTTTATCCTGAAGACAAAGATGGAAATAGTAGACTTCTTCCTCTAAAAAAATGGCTAAAGTTATAATAACATGGATGATAAAGTCTTGAAACATTTAGAATTTATACAAAACACGATTAATCGTATGAGTACAAATTCATTTATAATTAAAGGTTGGGCAATTACATTAATTGGAGTAATTATAAGTTTTACAGAAATCGAGGGGAGATATTTATTTTATAACTCTACTTATAACTTCCCTATCGAAA
>NZ_WSPP01000044.1:0-18731 GCF_009767705.1 Myroides sp. LoEW2-1
TATATTTTACGTTTAAAGATAACTATTTATCGAATAACAATAAATTATTCTTGTTTTATAAAAAAAAACTATTACTTTTGAAGCATTGTAAAACCAAACAAATAAACTACTATGATTAAATTATTATTCTATTGGGTGACACTTTTAGTAGCGTTTTGTGAATGGGTAATTGATATCGTATTTTAAAAAATCAATACTATGAAACTAAAACTACTTACTGTACTTTTCTTAATTGCCTATATTTTTTCATTTACCTCTCACTTCAAAGATTTTACAGAAGGATTAAAGGAAGGAAATAATGCATTTAAAGAAGGAAAAGACTATGCCACTATAGTGGTGAAATCAGATAAAACACCTAATTTAAACAAAACGTTAGTTAGTAAAGAAAACAGCCAATCAATCACGGCACAAGTGACAACTGTAGAAGAAACTATCACATTTGAAGTTTCTGAAACAAAATCAACAATGACAAGCTTTTTATTGGGATTATTAGGTCTAATAAGTCTCTTTATAATACCTATGCTATTAATTGTTTTATTCAAATTCTTTAAGAATTTATACAAGGGAACTATTGTAGATGCTGATCAAATAGGACGTCTAAAATTCTTAGCCTATATACAAATTACATTCGCTATAATAGGGAACACTATCGTGTACTTCACTCAACTTGAACAACAGAGTATTGCCAGTTTCTATAACTTAACACTTGTTAAAACTACAGCATACGACATCACATTATTCTTTATTCCCTTAATTTTGTTGATGATTGTAGAAGTATTGAAACAACATTTGCGTCTAAAAGAAGATGCAGATCTAACCATATAACCCCCACGATATGCCAATAATAGTAAACCTTGATGTCATGATGGCTAAGCGAAAGATATCGCTTAATGAGTTGGCTGAGCGTGTAGGTATCACTGTGAGTAATCTATCCATACTCAAGACCAATAAGGCAAAAGCCATACGCTTTAGTACATTGGAGGCAATCTGTAAAGAGTTAGATTGTCAACCAGCTGATATACTAGAATATGTAAATGAAGACTGAGCACTGCTTGGTCTTTCTTATTCTTATAAACTGGCATTTCCCTGAACTACAACAATTAACCACCAAACAATAGGCACACTCTCTACCCAAAATAGCGTAAAGAATTTGGTGCGCTTAGGAGATGCATAATAAATAAAGAACAGCGTAAGAAGAACAATCAATAAGTTATTCCACGCTTGTATAGGTTGATACCCTACCTTAAAAAATTCGATAACATAAAAAGGAATTAATAACAATCCCAACAACCACTTGGTATTAGCTATTCCAAGCATCTGAGGTAAGGTCTTTAAATACTTGTCGTCGTATTGTAAGTCAACAACTTCGAATATCCCGATTAGAATAAACACTAAGATAAAACGCTGTATAAACTTAACTACAATATCCCAACTGACCGGTATATCCGCATTCATCACCGGTACTATAAGCGTTACAGTAGCCCAACACAGACAGACGATATATACTTTAAGCCCTGCCAGGTTGCGCAGATTACTTCGATTACTACTAATAGGTATAGCATATAAAACTGACAACACCAATAAGCTCAAAGTGACCAACTGTGCCTTCCATTTCAACATAAAGAAAGCCATAGTCCCTATCAGCAACGCAATAATACTTATCCCAATAATGACCTTTAACCGAAGCGTAAATGGAGTTTTATGCCTATAGATTACCTCAGCATATTTAATGAAGTTGTACGAAAACAATGTTCCTGTAAAAGCCAATACAGACACAACTGCATCAAATGGAAGGTGACAGAAATAAAATGTCATTTGTGCCAAAGCAAATACTGCTAAGGAAACGTGAATACTTCCGTTTAAATAAAGAGCAACTATTCTATTTTTTAACAAATCCATATTATTTATCAGTCTTCTACTGTTATGCTTATACACTTTTCAAAATTAATTGATATAAAGACACAATTGTCAGATTAATGGTTATTTTTGTGTGATTAAACACAACTTTTATTTATTGTCCAAATGAAAACAAACGCATTTGCTCTAAGACACATTGGTCCTCGTCCTGAGGATATCGCAGAGATGCTTAAAACAGTGAAAGCTGATAGCATCGAACAATTAATCAACGAAACTTTCCCAGACGCTATTCGTCTTAAAGAAGATTTAAACCTTGCCCCTGCAATGACTGAGTATGAGTACTTATCTCACATTCAAGCATTAGGAAACAAAAATAAAATATTCCGTTCTTTCATTGGTTTAGGATATAATGAGGCAGTAGTTCCTGCTGCTATTATCCGTAACGTATTTGAAAACCCAGGATGGTATACAGCTTATACTCCTTACCAAGCTGAAGTAGCTCAAGGTCGTTTAGAAGCTTTATTAAACTTCCAAACTACTGTTATCGAGCTTTCTGGTATGGAGATTGCAAATGCTTCTCTATTAGATGAATCAACTGCAGCTGCTGAAGCTATGATCTTATTATTCGACGTAAGAACAAGAGATCAAAAGAAAAATAACGTAGTGAAATTCTTCGTTTCTGAAGAAATCTTACCACAGACTTTATCAGTATTACAGACTCGTGCTACTCCATTTGGTGTAGAGTTAGTAGTAGGTAACCACGAAGAGTTTGACTTCTCAGAAGAATTCTTCGGTGCTATCTTACAATACCCTGGTAAACACGGTATCGTAGCTGACTATGCTGACTTTATAAACCAAGCAAAAGCAAAAGACATTAAAGTAGCTGTAGCTGCTGATATCATGTCTTTAGTATTATTAACTCCTCCAGGAGAAATGGGTGCTGACGTAGTAGTAGGTACTACTCAACGTTTTGGTATTCCATTAGGATTCGGAGGTCCTCACGCTGCTTTCTTCGCTACTAAAGAAGAATATAAGCGCAGCATGCCAGGTCGTATCATCGGAGTATCTAAAGATGCTGATGACAACTTCGCACTGCGTATGGCTTTACAAACTCGTGAACAACATATCAAACGTGAGAAGGCTACATCTAATATCTGTACTGCTCAAGTATTATTAGCTGTTATGGCTAGTTTCTACGCTGTTTACCACGGACCTAAAGGATTGACTAACATCGCTTCTTTAATCCATGCAAAAGCAGTAACTGTAGCTACTGAATTAGGTAAATTAGGTATTGAACAACTTAATGCTAACTTCTTTGATACAATCTTAGTGAAAGCGGATGCTGCTAAAGTAAAACCTATCGCTGAAGCTAATTCTATTAACTTTAACTATATCGATGCTAACACTATCTCTATTTCATTAAACGAGACTGTAGAATTAGCTGATATCAATGCTATTGTTAATGTATTCGCTCAAGCTACTGGTAAGACAGCTACAGAAGTAACTGCATTAAGCACTGAAATTAAATACCAAGATAAACTAAAACGTACTTCTAAGTTCTTAGAGCACGCTGTATTTAACAGCTACCACTCT
Source organism: Myroides sp. LoEW2-1 (assembly GCF_009767705.1). NCBI lineage: Bacteria > Pseudomonadati > Bacteroidota > Flavobacteriia > Flavobacteriales > Flavobacteriaceae > Myroides > Myroides sp. LoEW2-1. The sequence continues at coordinate 3,451 of NZ_WSPP01000044.1, forward strand.
GAGACTGAGTTAATGCGTTATATCAAAAAATTAGAGCGTAAAGACTTAGCGCTTAACCACTCTATGATTTCTTTAGGGTCTTGTACAATGAAATTGAATGCTGCTGCTGAGATGTTACCATTGAGTAATGCACAGTGGAACAACGTTCATCCATTCGTACCTGCTGATCAAGCACAAGGATACTTAGAGATGCTACACGGATTAGAAGAGAAGTTAAATGTGATTACTGGTTTTGCTGGTACTACATTACAACCAAACTCTGGAGCTCAAGGAGAGTACGCTGGTCTTATGGCTATCCGTGCATACCACCACTCAAGAGGTGACTTCCAACGCGATATCGCACTTATTCCTGCTTCTGCACACGGTACTAACCCTGCTTCTGCTGCTATGGCTGGTATGAAAGTAGTCGTGACTAAAACTACACCTGAAGGGAATATCGACGTGGCTGACTTAAAAGCTAAAGCTGAACAATATAAAGATAACTTATCTTGTCTTATGGTGACTTACCCATCTACACATGGTGTATATGAGTCTGCTATCATGGAGATTACTCAAATCATCCACGATAACGGAGGACAAGTATATATGGATGGTGCTAATATGAATGCACAGGTGGCAATCACTAACCCTGCTAATATCGGGGCTGATGTATGTCACTTAAACTTACACAAGACTTTCGCTATTCCTCACGGAGGTGGTGGGCCTGGTGTAGGACCTATCTGTGTGGCTGAGCACTTAGTACCATTCTTACCTACTAACCCTATCGTTAAGGTAGGTGGAGAGAAAGGAATCACTGCTATCTCTGCTGCTCCTTATGGATCTGCATTAGTGTGTTTAATTTCTTACGGTTACATCGCTATGTTAGGAACTGAGGGTCTTAAGAAAGTAACACAACAAGCTATCTTAAATGCTAACTACATGAAATCTCGTTTAGAGGAGCATTATTCTATCCTTTATACAGGTGAGAAAGGACGTGCTGCACATGAGATGATCGTAGACGTACGTGAGTTTAAAGAAAAAGGTATCGAGGTAACAGATATCGCTAAACGTCTTATCGACTACGGTTTCCACGCTCCTACAGTATCTTTCCCAGTAGCTGGTACATTAATGATCGAGCCAACTGAAAGTGAGAGCAAAGAAGAACTTGATAGATTCTGTGATGCTATGGCTTCTATCCGTCAAGAGATTGAGAATGCAACTATCGAAAACCCTGTGAACGAGCTTAAGAATGCTCCTCACACATTAGCATTATTAACTGCTGATAACTGGGATCTTCCATACTCAAGACAGAAAGCGGCTTACCCACTTCCTTATGTAGCTGAAAACAAATTATGGCCTACTGTACGTCGTATTGACGATGCTTACGGTGACAGAAACTTAATTTGTTCTTGTGCTCCTATCGAAGCTTATTTAGAAAACTAATATCTGAATAATTATAAATGGAAAAGGCTGTCCTTGAGGACAGCCTTTTTTGTATTGTAATCACTTGTATTTTACCCAAAATACGCATTAGATAGAGAAGCTATTAAATGATACTGAATAGGTCAGAATTAACAATACACATATACTATAGTATGCTACAATAGCTAATAGTGGAATTGCAAAGTCGAATTACTTTGCAGTATTTAGCGAATGCGGATTTGGGGTTAAACACAATACTTACTACAATACATATCTTGTAATATAATGTTTTTTAGCGAAGGCTTTTTGTTCCAAAGTTACTTGCTCTGACAGCTTCTCCATTTCCATAAATACACTTTCGATGTGTAAATAGCTTTCCTCAACTACCTCCTCTGTGAGAACCTTATCTACTGACTGTTTACTTAACGATAAGTAAATATCCAATAATTTATCGCATTCTTTCATATACGAAATCAAAGCCTCTCTCATTGGTACAACGTCTTCCTTGACATCCATCTTAGCATACTCCTCAATAGCTTCCCTTATGTACTCCTGAGCAGATTCTCCCCTTTGACTAAACATCGAATATCCATCCAGGCTCACAATGCTCTGCTCAATACCTACAACATCATTAACTTTAGTCACTACCGTATTCCAAACCGATACATTGTAACCTAAATCAGATTCGCGATTGTCGCAACTAACCATAAACAAGCTACTCACGAGAAATAAAATAAAATACTTTCTCATCCTATCCTTTTTAAATTTCCGCAAACTTACATTGGAAAAATAAAAACGCATTAAAAAAAATGATCTAATTAAAATGCCAAGCCACTTGGTATATGATAGATCAGTTTCTTTCCATTAAAGTGATTTAGAGATGTATTCTTATTCAAGACTACTATAAAACAAATACTCAGCGTTCGATAATCACTACTTGCCTTTTGATAAACATCCTGCAAAACAACTTTTCCAAAAACTCTAACCCATTTCTTAACCAATATATTAAAAGCATTTAAAACATTTTCTCTCTTCTCAAGAGCTATTTCTTTATCTGTCGTTTCATACTCATTTATTGCCTTAAACAGCTTTCGGCAGACTACGTTGTTGATACTACTTCTCTGAAGATTAGAATCCAAAAAGTAACCTTCTGCTTGATCTAAAAGACTTAACAACCGATCCACTGAAACAATTTCATCGAAGTAAATTCCATTAATTCCCTGCTCTTTCTTACTATATAAAAAATTATACACCCACAACTCGTGTTTTCGCTTTAAGATATCGAGAATATCCCGGTCAAAAGTATCTGAGTTTCTTCTGACATAGTCATAGTCAGATTGACAAAGAAGTACCATATCAGGTTCGTCAGAACTTATATCTTCAGTTACTTCTAAATGAGTATTATATTCTAAAATGACTCCTGACGCATTAGTAGTAGAGTTCTCTGTTTCGTTTTTGGCTAATTCAGCTTTGCAAATAGCACACCTATTTGCAGCCTCATGCCAAACAAAATCAATTTTTTCATTCATAATCTCTCATTTATTTATCAATTCAATGTTTTAACTACAAAAAACATTCACAATATAAAATATTGTAACGCTAAATAAATATGACAATCAAATAATGAGCTTTAATTGTGAATGACTTACAAAGAATAGACAACCGCTACTTTTAGTTATCAACATAGCCTTTCTAATATGTTAATAACTAAAAAACTCATATAATACTAAATTTCAATTAATTAAGAACTTTATAAACAAATACACTTATACTTATCAACATCTTATCCCTATCTTATCAACACTTATAAACATCATTTGTTTACAATTGTTGATAACTTGAATTAGAAATTAGATACTCAATTAATTGCATATATATGGGATCTTCACTAACCACTTTACTATTACCCACGATAATCATCTGTTCTTTGGCACGAGTCAGAGCTACGTTTAGTTTCCTATCAACAGATTGCTCCTCATTGAGATTCACCAAACTCTCCAGTTGATAAGGGTCACTTACTGTCAGCGAGTAGATAATAATATCCTTTTGACCTCCTTGAAAACGCTCCACTGTATCGACTATCAGTTCGTTGCTATTAGCGATATTCAGAGATTCCAACTTTGATCTAATAAGTGCTATTTGATTCTTAAAAGGTGCAATAACGCCAATTTGCTTGATGACATCAAGAGGTCGTTGATTAACATCATATAAGGAGATTAGCCGCTTAATCACCTCGACCACCAAATCAGCCTCTAATTCATTGGCTTTAGCAAAACTTTGACCTGCTTGATCTTCTACGTCTAAAAATAGCATTCGCTTAGAAGCTAATAATTGATCTAACGCATTTGCACTACAGGGTTTGAAGTCCATCATTCTGACTTGTCTTGCCAAGTACCCTTTGGCCTCTTGTGACAAATTACTCAACTCAAAAGCCTCTTTCAAAATACCGTCATAAAATACCTCATTGGGAAACTCAGCAATAGACTTGTGCATACGTCCTTGAAAAGTAAGCGTGTCACAAGCATAATCTAATCGCTCTTTCACACAATAATTATACAGGCGTTCAAACAGGGAATTGCTATGCGTGTACAGACCTATGCCTTCAAGCATAGTGTTATTAGTCTTTGCTAATTCATCATTTTGCAAAACAATAGCAGGCAATTGCTTGTGATCCCCAATCATAACAAATCGCTTGCAATTAGCCAAAATCCCCACTATTTGAGGTTCTAATATTTGTGATGCCTCGTCAATAATGATCATATCAAACTTCTTCATGGCCAGCAAGTCTGACTGATTATTGATAGTAGCTACAGTTGACAAGAAAACACGTTGCGCTTGAACCAAATGCATCAAACTTTTTCGCGAAAATGTTTTGCCTTGAAGTTCCAGAGCTTCCTTTTTCATAGCAATCGTATTTTTAAGCAAATACTTGTGATAATCAACCTCACAAGAATGTTCACTTCCTATGCGAATAAAGGGGTATTCTACATCATAATCAGACAATGCCTCGCATACGGCAGATGACAACTCATCGACCGCCCGATTTGTATAAGATAACACCAAGATATTTACACGAGAATTTTGGTAAAGCTCCTTGATTAACTCTTTGATAATATGAGAGGTCTTTCCTGTTCCCGGAGGCCCATTCAGAATAAAGTAATCATCACAAGAAAGAATATTTGTGAGAATCCTGTTTTGCTCTACAGACAGATAGTCTTTGTGAAAAGCATAAGGAGTTTTTTGCTTAGGTTTTTCTACCCCTAATAAAAGGTCTTTCTTATGTGAACTGCCTTTCATAAACTCGTATAGACTGCGATACATACTATTAAAGCCAGAGTCCATAAAGTCTTTTTCTAATGCCCATTTTTGATATCGGTTGAAATAAGCTTTATTATTCTGCCTATATCTCAGTGCAACTTCAATACTCTCTTGTGTAATACTCTTAATCACGACTTTAAAAATACGGTGCTTTACAGCTGTATCCTCAGTGCTCTCAAATGGATATAAAACACAAGAATCGCCAACCCTAAAACTGGCAAAACCATCGCCAATAAGAGGTCTTTTAAAGACTATCTTTTTTTGATCAGTATCCACTTCGTTCTGACTAATAACTAAATCATAAAAAATACTATATGCATCTTCTTTCTCATGAAATGTTTGATTCCAAAGACTTGCAAGAGAATAAACCCCTTCTCTACGACCATCTCCTAATTTGCTGTGGTTTTGTTCGCGAGCTACAAAACTGTAAAAACTGTAAAAATAAGCTTGTTGTAAAATCGTTGCCCCATAGATCGGCTCTACAAATGCTTTGTATTGCTTTTCTAAAATATTCTTAAACTTGTCATTAGTCGGTTTGTTTACAATAGACTCTACGTTTAAACCGCGAAATACCGCGCTTACCTTATTGAGATCTCCACTCTGTATCATCTTCTCATTCAAGATAATGCGATTTCTAAGTTCGCAAATCTCCTGTACTCTTTCTAAATTAATATGGTCAGAACGAAGATTGTTAGAACTAACCTTACTATATAGAATATACCCCTTAATATATTGTTGATTGGCAATATTCTTAAACGAAATCCCCAATGATTCACTAATCATCAAGTAGTATAAAAATAACTGTGTATTGTGATTATCCTTAATATTTGTACCGTAGTCAGGATATGCAGTACTTCCTGATTTGAGTTCAATAATGACAGCAGACCGATCGTTATTGGGATTATCGTAGAACAGATCCAAACGACCCTGTAACCCAAATACATTATTCAAAAATGAAGGTTCCAGAGCAATATTATCAATATCGCGTAAACCATAGTAGGTAAAGTCTTCCTGAACTACCTTAGATATGTGTCTAAAGTGCATTTGGCAAGCCTCTTGATATTCCCTAAAATGCTCCACTGATTGAATATCCCTACAAAACAAATGTTCAAATGGATAATTCTCAAAGTGCTTTTGAAATAGAGAATCAAAGTTCACTCCTTGATTGTAAAAATTATTCACAACCTCATCCATTACCAAGTTAGCAAAGTTACCGATCAATAGGTGCTTGGTATTGGGAATCGCATCCATCTTTGATTTCAAGAAAAGTAAAGGAGATAATCCAAAATCTTGATTACACTCCGCTATTGCAGATACATCTATAAGATAATCAGGCTCTAAAACGATCACAGAAGGATAATAAACATCATTGCTATCGATGTGAATATGTACTAAATAGAGTAAGGATTGCAATGGAAAGTGAGGCAGAGAAGTAAATGGTGTACTCATTTCTCCATCGTGAACTTTTACCTTTATGACTTCGTTGATATCCAATCTAAGACAATAAATAAAATTGTCATCTCTATTGACCAACGACACCTTTACCCGTTCCAAATAGCTATCAAAATACTTAGTCGCACTTGCTTTCCTACAATCGACTTCGGAGAAAAAGCAAGTATTTACATAAGGTACTGGTACACCGCTTACTTGAGATAAAAACAAGTTAACATCCTTCCAATATGTAATAAACCAAGATTCTAAATCCCTTTCATCATAGCGGTAAATCTCATTCGAAACAATTCTAAATTCGTGAATTACCGTGGATACTTTATACTTACTACAAATAAAAGCCAGTCGACTAAACAAATTGGAAAAAACAATCTTCTCATCTCTTACAATCTCTTTGGTAACCTTATCTAAAAGCCCTTTTAATCGAAGGTAATTCAATCGTATGGAAGTGCCTTCGACTTTCTGTGCGATTTCACACAGAGAAGAAAAGAAAAAGTCAGTAGAGTTCCTAAGTTTCATCATCGCGTAATTATATCACAAAAATAAGAGTATATACTGTACTTACACAGTATACAAAGTGATTTAAAAAACAAAAAGCAATACTGCCAATAGAGAACCCAAAGCAGAAAGACAATTGCATCCTAAAAAACACAGTTAATCAACCAGTAATACGACAAACCTACATCCATATACCTTCAGAGGTGTATAAAATATAATAAATCCATCAACCATTAATAATAGGACAATGAATGGGCAAAAGCCCTATTTTTCGCGTTATTGTCCTACTATTGTCCCAGAAGTGTCCTACGATCTCGCTGCAACCCGCCTATTTACTAAGGATAAGAGCCTTATTTCAAATCAACATATTTACCAACAACAACATTAATTACCTAAAAAACAGTACATTACACCAAATAATACAATAAAAAAAAGACCCTTTTTTTTGCTTTTAAGAAATAAAAGACAACAAAAGCAGCTATTAAAGAAACAAAAACAAGACAAAACACCTGTTTTTCTAAAAAAACAGTGATATAAAACTACAATTCTATAAAAAAACATCCTTCTTTTTTTTAAAGTATTCCTCATAGGAAATCCCTAAAAGGAAACTGCGACTGACTAAATCAGAGGATGACTTTAGCGATTCCACCTTTTGGAACTAAAACAATTACAATAAAAAACAGATATTCTACTCATCAAGAGAAACGGAACTTCTGCTCTATACTTAAACGACAATAATCAACTAAAAAGTAGTGTGCATAATTGTGACAAAATATAGCTGTCTTAAAAACCACATTATGCCAGTTTACAGAAAGAGTAGAGAGACAAAAACGGCTATTTAATCTCATTTTGTTATTTAGAATTGTTTTAAACAATTATATTTGCAAGGATAAAACCACTTATTATGTTTCGAAAACTATTATTATTAGCAGTACTTTCTTTAAGTACAATAGCTGCAAAAGCACAAAATGACATTGCAATTGGCAAAATGTATAAACTAAACTCTAAGCAACTTAACGAAGACAGAGAAATACAAATTTACTTGCCTAAAAGTTATACAGACACAACCATTACACCTCAACAATATCCCGTGATTTACCTACTTGACGGTGAATCAAACTTCAACTATTTAACTGCTTATGTCGAAAAACTTTCGAAGTACCCTTATCCAAGTATTCCTGAAATGATTGTCGTAGGTATTGTAAATACTAATCGCACGAGAGATCTTACCCCGAGTACGCGAAAAGAAGAAAATATGACAGAGGCTCAAAAGAGTAAAATCAAGGGAGAAAGCGGCGGTAATGCGAACTTCTTTAGCTTTATAGAAAAAGAATTGATGCCTTACATCAATGAGAATTATAGAACTATGGGCTATAACGTACTAATTGGACATTCCTTTGGAGGAATTACTGCACTTAACAACTTGTTAAACTACACCGATATGTTTCATGCCTATATCGTACATGACCCAAGTATCTGGTGGGATGGGCAGTATATGTTAAAGCAATATGAGTTGAACCCAACCAAAGATTTTAAAAATAGAAAACTCTTTGTGACACAAGTAGACGAATCTCAAAATAAAGGTGGACAAAAAGAACATTACTCAAGTATTCAAGAATACAACCAGTATATGACTAAGACGAAACTAAAAAATTTAAGTTATAAATACGTTCAATACGAAGGAGAGGATCACGGAAGCATTCCCTTAAAAGGAAACTTAGACGGACTTAGATATATCTTTGAAGGATTTGGTATAAATTTCAAGCAAATAAAAGAGAACCCAAAATTAGTCGAAGAAAACTACAAAAGCTTTAGCCAAAAAATGCACTTTGAATTTAAGCCTAATGAAGCTTACTTAAACTACATCATTGACTACTACAAAAAGATGGATGAGCAAGACACAGTAAAGTACTTTGAACAATATAGAGACAAATTACATCAAAAATAAACACATTTTCACAACTTCTTGCTCTGCATATAAAAACCTCATCAACTTCTAAATAAAATAACTATTATCTTGTCATTATATGATAATTACGCTAAGTTTACGGATAAGAAACAAAAACAACCTCCTATAATTATGAATATAAAAATTATTGGCTCAGGCTGCTACATCCCAACTCAAGTAATCACCAATAATGATTTTGACCAATTTGACTTTAGAGATGAGAGCGGTAAGCCATTCAACGACAACAATCAGAGAATAGCTAAGAAGCTACAAATGATTACGGGAATAGAAGAACGCAGATATGCTGAAAACAATCTAACCACTTCTGATATAGGAACCATTGCAGCACAAAAAGCAATCGAAAATGCTCACATCGACCCTGAGACGATAGATCAAATTATTTTTGCGCACAACTTTGGTGATATTAAACACGGTACAATACAATCGGACAATGTCCCAAGTTTAGCATCGCGTGTCAAACACAATTTAAAAATCAAAAACCCCAACTGTATTGCCTACGATATGCTGTTTGGTTGTCCGGGATGGTTACAAGGAGTGATTAATGCTTATGCCATGATGCAATCCGGTTTAGCCAAACGCTGTTTGATTATTGGAGCGGAGACATTGTCTCGCACAATAGACTTACACGATAGAGATTCAATGATTTACGCTGATGGTGCTGGAGCGACAATATTTGAAAGTAAAACTGAAGAAGGTGGTATTCTTGCAGTAAACAGTGCAAGCTACACATTAGAAGAAGCTTTCTTTATACACTACGGCAAATCATATCATCCTGACTTAGATCCTGATACAAAATACATCAAAATGTACGGGCGAAAGATATACGAATTTGCTCTTACTTGTGTACCACTGGCTATGAAAGCCTGTATGGACAAAAGTGGGGTGCCGATATCGAAAATTAAGAAAGTGATGATTCACCAAGCCAATGAGAAAATGGATGAAGCCATCGTTAAGCGCTTTTTTGAATTATACAATATGGAGATGCCTGAATATGTCATGCCTATGAATATTCACAAATTAGGCAATAGTAGTGTCGCTACTCTCCCAACCCTATATGATATGATTATTAATAAACAAATTGATCATCATCAACTTGAAAAAGGAGATATATTACTATTTGCATCAGTAGGTGCAGGTATGAATATAAACGCATTTGTTTATCAACTATAAAAATCAAAAGGTCTATGAAATTGTTCATAGACCTTTTTTATTTCTTCTTCATCTTATAGATATAGTAACCAATCGCAATCAACAATACTATATAGCAGAAAATACTAATGCTAAACTTATACTTCTTGAACACGTCAAACAAGTCCAAGATCAGGATAATAATAACGACAAGGATAACAAGGGCTAAACTTCGCTTAACAGAACTCTTACTTACCATCACTTATATACCTTTAGTTAATAAATAGCCATGCAACTATACGAATTGTATAGTTATTAGCTACTTATAGACCAATTATTATGCCAATTATTAGCTTTTCACAAGACCTTAAATGGCATTTGTTTTAGACAAAAGCATTTAAAAAAACACTAAAACCATCTATATAAAACACTGTAAAACAATCATTTAAAAAACAAATATCCAACTACATTTGCACAAAAAAAGCAATATGAAGATTCAGTGTTATCTATTCGTTATAATCTTATTGGGAACAAAATCGTTCGCACAACATATAAAACAATCAGATAAAGATCTTGTAAAAGAATTAACTGCGGAGAAATTAAATCTGTCAGTAGCCAACAACAAAAACTTCTGGGATCGTGAGGTAACTAAAATTGCCTTAGTACCTACCGTATTCTTTGGAGCTTCAGCTGCAACTTGGCACAGCAAAGAAGATATACGCGAAATAAGAAATCGCTATATTCCAACTTTCAAATACAAATATGACGATTATTTCCAGTACGTACCAGCAGCTGCAACTTTTGGACTAAAGGCAGCTGGCGTACAAGGAAGAAATAACATAAAAAGAACTACAATATCCTATGCTACAAGTATGGCTATAATGGCTATTCTTGTAAATGGTATTAAATATACAGCCAAAGTTGAACGACCAGATGGATCCACGAAAAACTCATTTCCATCAGGTCATACAGCCATGGCATTTGCCAATGCAGCATTTTTAGACAAAGAATATGGTCTTGTCAATCCTGCGTATGCTATAGGAGGATATGGAATAGCGACGATGACAGGAGTAGGAAGAAGCCTAAACAATCGCCACTGGGCACCAGATGTATTAGCGGGCGCAGGTATTGGTATATTATCTACCCAATTAGCTTACTTTTTTGTAGATAAAATTTATGGAAACAAAGGCGACAACTTGAGCTTACTCTCTAAATATGAAGGTAATGAAAACCCCTCTTTCTTATCCATTAAAGTAGGTTACACAAGTGGCTTAGCCAGCTTAGTAGAAACAGAAGATAATGAATCACTTGCCAAAATGGGATGGGAAGCAGGATTGGAAGGTGCTTATTTCTTCAATAGGCATTGGGGAATCGGAGGGCAAATAATGGTAGCGAGTTTTCCCTTTTCCGAAGAAAAACTAAGCGCACCAGAGAATCATCAAATTGATGCAAAAGTACTATCTGAATCAATGGGTAACCTAACCTTCTCTGTGGGGCCTTACTATGCTTTTCACTTCGGAGAAAAGTGGAACCTTATGCTTAAGGCTTTAGGAGGATATAGCACAGGAGCAGATGGAAACATCTCTTTAAAAGTACGTTCATCTGATATCGATATTCCAGACTTGGAGAATGGACAACTGCAAATTGCATCATACAAACCAGCTGACACATTCCAATTTACTGCTGGTATGGCTCTGACTTACAATATAACAGATAATTTAGGTGTAACTCTATATTCTGACTTTAATCACAGCCAAGCGAAAATGAAATATACAATCAACAAATCAATATTAGAAGAAGGTGATTCTCAGATCAATACTTTTCATCAACCATTTAACTATATGAGTTTAGGATTTAGATTAACAGCCTATTTTTAAATATTTGATTTTAGTAACTTTACACACTTGAATTTAGGAATGATATGAGTAAAGATTTAGAAACCATAAAGGATTATTACAAATATACTATCACAGGCAAAAACTACGGTTTTGATATCAACAACTATCAAGATGGACAGTCTCACTTTAATATAAATACGCGTAAACATTGTCACTTCAGCACTCCCTACAACAGGAGAGACTTTTTTAAAATCTGTTTAATTATTGGACAAGGGAAGTTCAAATATGGTAAACACACCTTAGTGATAGACAAACCTACTCTATTCCTTCCTTGTCCAACAATACCTTATGAATGGGAATCATGCTCAGAAAACCAAGAGGGATACTTCTGTTTATTCAACAAGGAATTCTTTCACTCAGATGCGTCTCTTGAACTATTTAAAAAAACATCCTTATTCAAGGAATGGAGCAAGCCGTTTATATTCTTAGCTGACGCAGAAGTAGAAAGCCTTAATAACTACTTTATGCAGATGTATGAAATGGCACAAAGCTCTTACCCTTTAAAGTACGAAATCATACGAAACTTAGTAGCTATTGTCTTGCACAAAGCCCTACAGTTAAAAGCAGAAGATATTCACATACAAGAGCAATCTCCTGCCGATAGACTATACCGTTTGTTTGACAATGCCTTAGATAATCAGTTTCCTTTAGATTCTCCTGCTTATCCTCTGTTGTTGAAAACACCCAAAGACTTTGCTCAACTACTGAACGTACATGTAAATCACTTAAATGCAATCGTCAAAAAAAACACAGGAAATACAACTACCCAAGTAATCAAAAACAGAGTATTCGAGGAAGCAAAAAACCTTCTTAAACACACAACCTGGGACATAGCAGAAATAGGTTATACACTCGGCTTCGATCACCCTACCCATTTTAATAACTTCTTTAAAAAATACGCCTCAATAACCCCCTTGCAATTTAAGAACACCCTCTAACAATCTTTGATTTTCGTAATTATCCCTTTGAGTAAATAAAAGCCATAAAGGCATTAGCTGTTAATTTTGCACGTCTAAACAACAATGTACTTTATGCTTAAAAACACATCAGAACAACGAAAGAAATTGATAACCGCTTTGGCTTTTATTTCCATACCTCTTTCAGGTTTTGTCACTGACATTTACTTACCGTCATTCCCTTCTATGGCAAAGGATTTGAATGTCTTGGAAAAAGAGATACAACTTACGCTTACCTGCTACTTATTGAGTTATGGTATTTCACAGCTATTTGTAGGTAGCTTATTGGATAGCATTGGTAGATATAAGCCACGGCTTATTGCTTTATTTACCTTAGTTATTACAAGCATAAGTATTGCCTACTTAGATAATATCTTTTATATCTGCTTACTTAGAATAGTTCAGGGGATAGGTATCTCTATCTTAGTTGTTGCAACAAGAGCTCTATTCATGGACCTATATGATACCGAAAAGAGAGCACACTACTTGAGTTACTTTACAGTAGTATGGTCTTGTGGTCCGATATTAGCTCCATTTCTTGGTGGATACTTGGAAAAGCTATTCAACTGGCAAGCTAATTTCTTTTTCCTTGCTATCTATGCGGGAATACTATTAATATTAGACTTGGCAATCAGTGGAGAGAGTATTCCAGAGAAGAAAAAGTTTAATCTTAAAAACACAGTTCAATTGTATTCAACCATGCTTCAAAATAAAATGTTCATGTTAGGTATTATCATTTTAGGTTTAAGCTATTCCATTGTTATGATCTTCAATATTGCAGGGCCCTTTATAATTGAAAATACCTTTCACTATAATTCTGTTGTAATAGGCTATTGTACATTAATCCTTGGCTTTTCGTGGATGTTAGGAGGATTTGTTGGTAAAAGGCGAATCTATCTCGAATTTGAACCAAGAGTAAAACAACCCGCAATAGTACAGCTTATCTTGATTGGTGGGCTTATTGCAATGAGTTACTTCTTAGAAAACATTTGGGTTATGATGCCCTTTTTATTTCTTATTCACATCTGCTCGGGTACACTGTTCAATAATTTCTTTACTTCAACAATGTTGACCTTTCCAGAAAACTCGGGAACTGCAGGTGGATTAATGGGAGGACTTGTTTACGTTATTACCTCCATATCAAGTTTTGTCATTTCATCAACGGGGAACATCTCAGGACAAATGGAATTAAGCATTCGATATATAATTATCTTTCTATTGCTTTTTTCTACCATTTTACTCATTGTTCAAGCAAATAAAAAACTGTTAAAGTAAATTCAAATACAAAAACAGCTTTAGTAAATTATCAATAACACAAGTTAATAACACGAAAAAAGAGTAAATAAAGTAATTAAAAAAGGCTTTATTTACTCTTTTTTCATTTTACAAAATCCTCAAAAATTCCCTCCTATCAACAATAAAACAATTTTGTTATCAAAAAAACACAATTACCTAAAAAACAATGCTATAAACGATGCGAAATTATTGACTTCACTAAGATGTCAGTAAATTCACTTCTTGACTTAAAAAAGAGATAAAAACAGTCATTATTATCAGTAATTTTGCAACATAATTAGGTCTATAAATAAAAGTAGTAAATTATTTCTTTAACCATAGTGTACTTGTAGTACATCAAATAAAATGCAATCAAATAAAAAATTTTTAGGCTTTGCATCTGCTATATTTGCAGCGATGCTTTGGGGAGTTTCAGGTGCTTTTGCACAGTTCCTTTTTGACAAGAAAGAGTTCAATGCCGAATGGTTAGTAACAGTCCGTTTATTAATCTCGGGAGTTCTGATGTTATTCTTTGGTATAATGCAAAGAAATCCAGATGTAAAAGGTATTTGGAAAAATAAAAAAGATGCTATTCAACTATTGCTATTTAGCGTCTTGGGAATGCTGACAGTACAATATACTTACTTTGTCACTATCTTTCATTCAAACGCTGCTACTGCAACTGTATTACAATATACAGGGCCTGTATTTATAGCTGTTTACATTGCACTACGATTAAAGAAATGGCCCAAACCAATTGAATTCTTAGCTATCGGCTTAGCCATGTTAGGTACATTCTTAATGGTTACACATGGTGATACTTCTAAGCTTAGCATAAACCCTACTGCCTTAATATGGGGTATGGCTTCAGCTATCGCTTTGGCAGCATATACAATTATGCCTGTCCACTTGTTAGAAAAATACAGTCCTATCTCAATCATCGGATGGAGTATGTTAATCGCAGGTATTGCAATGAGTATTATCCACCCACCACACCACTTAGAAGGAATATGGGATGGTGAAACATTTGCTGCTGTTACATTCATTGTATTTTTAGGAACTCTGATCCCTTTCTATATATTCTTAACTGCAATTAAGAATATTGGTCCTCAGAGAGCAAGTTTATTAGCTTGTGCTGAACCTTTATCAGCTACATTCATTGCGATTACTTACTTCGGAGTACAATTTCACTATTTTGACTGGATAGGTAGTTTGTGTATCATCACGACAATCCTACTACTTACAAAGATTAAGAAGAAAGTACTTCCCGAACCGGAACTATAAATTATCATTGTTGTCCGATAAAAAGAGTAGTTTTTTCAGACTACTCTAATTTTTAGTAAGTTTGAAGTAACCACACTTTAAACTACTATGGGTAAAAATAGTCAT
>NZ_WSPP01000346.1:0-741 GCF_009767705.1 Myroides sp. LoEW2-1
TTCTAGTTTACAACAGAAATAGAATATTACTAATCCTACCACTTTTGGTACAAACCTTATATAGTAATCCTACCAAAACAGGTAGGATTTTCTAGTTTACAAACAATTAATTAAAAAAATTATGCAATTAAGACAATCAGAAAGAAAAAGAGCAAAGATTAAAATGGCTCTTCAAGGAAGTGCAGGTTCAGGAAAAACTTATTCAAGTTTACTACTAGCACAAGGATTAACTAATGGTGACTTATCTAAAGTTGCTATTATAGACACAGAAAATGGAAGTGCAGATTTATATGCACACCTAGGAAGTTATAATGTATTATCACTTCAACCACCTTTTACTGGGTATTCCGGTCTAAACTGAACAGGTAATTCCGGTCTAAACTGAACAGGTGATTCCGGTCTAAACTGAACAGGTGATTCCGGTCTAAACTGAACAGGTAATTCCGGTTTAAACTGAACAGGTGATTCCGGTCTAAACTGAACAGGTGATTCCGGTGCAAACTGAACAGATGATTCCGGTGCAAACTGAACAGTTCTGAGCTTAGTTTTTTAGTGTAAATTGTGATTAAAAATCACAAAGTTATGGCTAATAAACCTATCTCAACGACCATGATAAAAAGTATCATTAAGATGAAAATAAAAGAAATTTCTAATTCTAGAATCGCATCTAGTTTAGGAATTTCAAGAACTACATTGATTAAATATGTAGATAATATCTGTAAATCAGGGCTTAGTTTTGGT
>NZ_WSPP01000347.1:0-843 GCF_009767705.1 Myroides sp. LoEW2-1
CACCAAAGTAATGTAATTTTTTAAATGTTTTCTTCACATTGTCAACTTCTTCCTCTACTTCTACAACTTTAAAGAATGTTTCGGTTTCATTACCTAATAAAAGCTCATCTAATGGAATTTCAGAAGTCCCGGTAGTTTTATCAATAATAACAAGTTTACCAGGTTTCCCATCCTCACCAGGAACATATACAACTGTTCCTCCACCATTTTCTCCAGATCCTGTTGCATTCTCAACAACTTTAATACGATCACTCAAAGTGTTAACAACAGATTGAGAAGTTACTTTTTCCCATTGACCAGTAGGTTTGTTAGTCCAATAGTAAAAACCTATACCTATTGTTACAACATTACTAGCATCCTTTACTTCAGTAGCGTTATAGATAAGCATACCTTCATCCTTAGTGTTACCAGCTAATCCAAAGGTGTTTAAATCTGTTAGTTCAATTCTTGGTATCAATACCCCTTTGTTAGTTGAGGCAACATCTAACATCGCTGATTGCGATGGAAGTGGATTTCCAATACCTACTCCTGGTATATCTGTTTGCGCTTGCGCAATAGAAGAAACACCTAAAGCAAGTAAGAATAAAGTAGTAATTCTTTTTTTCATGTTTATTTTGATTTTACATTATACTTTGAAAACTCTAAAAAAATCATAACAATATTTTTTTACAAACTCTTCACAGAATTCTGTTTTCGTTTACACTACAAAATTAAAAAAAACAATCATTATAAATGCTTTTTGTTAATATTATTGATTTATTAAAAAAATACACTTAATAACAGACAAAAATCAAAATAATTTATCTTAATTAAGAGAAATAATCATTTTAAAAACATTTTAAC
>NZ_WSPP01000348.1:0-1889 GCF_009767705.1 Myroides sp. LoEW2-1
AGAATATCGCAGACTTATATCCTCATAATTACAAGAAACTTATCCTGGATAATGTAGAAGAATAATTAGATCTCACAAGATGTACTTGCTCGGGTGCATACGATTCTAAACAGTTAGTTGTTGATTACAAAGAATGGTTATTGATTTGTAGTACAGTAAAGTAGGTATCATTATTAAGTAATTAACAAATAAGTATGAAGTTAAAATAGCTAATGGTGAAATCATTCTACCTCAACGTGCTGATAGAAGATTAGCAGCACATTCAAAATTAAGAGCTCTTGATCAAGCTCTTAAGGCAAGAAGAGAAGCAGGAATACATGTAGATAGAAATTCTATTAAAGAAATGAGTTTAAGTAATAGAGCGATAAAACCTAAGGATATATTAGAAAACAATGGAATTCCTCCTTTGAAAAAAAGATGTCAAAACTGTGAATATTTAACAGATGGAATTCAACTACACGGACACAAATAATATAAAAAAACAAAAAAATATGATGAGATTAGAAGATATAGACCACTCGCTTTATGTGCAAGATGATGTAAATGGAGAACATATTTATTACCTAGACCCTGAATTGACGAAGCCTTATACGGGAGTAATATATAATAAATGGCGAGGTAAGATAGAAAGTGAAGCAGAATTTATAGATGGTTTAAAAAATGGATTGGAGCATGTGTATAATGAAGAAGAAGAATTGATACTGATTAGTGAGTGTAGAGGAAATATTGAGTTTGGAATCTCAAAAGAATTTGAGAAGGGATACCTTACATCAGTAAGTATAAACTATAATGGTAGATTAGTAAAATATTTAGAAATAGGTCATAATTATGAGATAATTAATGTTCAAAAATTTTACTACGATGTAACTAAAGGGGACAAAATACCCGAAGGTGATAAGATAATAACTAAGATGTCTTATGAAAGACTACCGAAGTATATAAGAATACTGTTAGAACTATCTGATAAGGAATTGGTAGAATATGAGTTTAAAAAAGATAACCCTTATTTAAGACCTCCTTATAATATTTAATATTTTTAGAGGTAAACATCTTTATATATATTAATAACTTAAATAATATAGTAAATATGATGAGATTAGAAGATATAGATGATTCATTTTATGTAGAGAATGATGTAAATGGGATAGTAACATACTATTTAGACCCAGAATTAACGAAGCCTTATACGGGAGTAATATATAATAAATGGCAAGGTAAGATAGAAAGTGAAGCAGAATTTATAGATGGTTTAAAAAATGGTTTAGAACATATCTATAATGAAGATGGAGAACCGATACAGATTAATGAATGTAGAGGGAATGTTATGTTTGGAATAACTAAGGAATTCCAGAAGGGATACCTTACTTCAGTAAGTATAGTCTATAATAATAGTTATATAAAAAGCTTAGATGTAAATAGAAATAAAGAAATAATCGATATTCAAAAAAATTACTACGATGTAACTAAAGGGGACAAAATACCTGAAGGAGACAAAATATTAACTAATATGTCTTATGAAAGACTACCGAAGTATATAAGAATGTTGTTAGAACTGTCTGATAAGGAATTGGTAGAATATGAGTTTAAAAGAGATAATCCTTATTTAAAACCTCCTTATAATATTTAATATTTTAGGACAAACATCTTTATACATATTAATAACTTACTTAATATAGTAAATATGATGAGATTAGAAGACAAATAAATACTATTCTAATTGAATAATGTTTTTAAAAAATGATTTAGCTTCTAATTTTGTTTTCATCAAACAAAAAATGGAGCAGAAACATATTACATTCTATTTTTTACCCCAATAGTTTAAACATGGATAAATTGATAATAGAAATTTATATCAACTGTAGTGATATAAATAAAGTAGAATATTTAGT
>NZ_WSPP01000349.1:0-7228 GCF_009767705.1 Myroides sp. LoEW2-1
TTGATATAACGCTAATTGGTGGTTATCATCTTAGCAACATATAAAATGGAGAATGTGGTTTTCCGTAAAAAGGTGTATATGAAAATTTTTAAATTTGTCTCAACATTCAAAAATGCTATGAAAAAGAGATTTCTTAGTTGATTTGAAGTTATTTTTTTCAAATTACTTAAGACTGAATTGATAGCTACTTAGTAGCTATAGAGTAAAAAAAGCTAACTCAAGAGTTAGCTTTTTTATCTACAATCTTATTGATTACTTTACAGGTAAGTATTTCTTTATAAACTCTACTGCAGTTTTATTTTCTTTTACTATGGCTTCTGTATGAGAAGCTCCTTCTACTAATAATAAAGTAACATTTTCAGATCCTTTTGCTTTTAGTCCTTCTACCATTTTTTCAGTAACAGTGTAAGGTACATTAGTATCAGCTTTACCTTGAATTACAAGAATAGGTTTGTCTATTTTCTTTGTTCCGGGTTGGCTTTCTAATAAGAACTTTTGAACAATTGGGTCATTTTTAAAGGCATCTTCGTTTAATCCTGGATAATCCATTACTTTATTGCCTTGTTTTTCATTCATGAATTTAATTATATCATCTTTGAACGCAGAGCGAATTTCATCAAGGCATTCTCCGTTGTTTCCCTCTGAAAGCAAAGCGAGGTCTTTAGCGCGTTCTTCAAATAGGTTTGTATAATCAAATTCTTGCTCATATGCCTTAATTCCGGCTCCTGCAAGCCCAGCATAGGATAACAAAGTCGCATAAGAACCAACGGAATTTCTTTTGTCTAATGGCACGTTATTTTTAATTTCAAGCTGTTCTATTTGCGCTAATGCTTTAGGGGCAACTTCTAAAATGATTTCTCCAAGACTTGAAGCTGGTGCTCCTGCAACTGCTCCCTTGAAAAAAGGGTCATCATTAGCAAACTCTGCTACTCCCAAAGAAGCTTGTCCTCCCTGTGATTGTCCTGCGGACATCCAACCACCTTGTAATTCGTCTTTGTATTGCTCTTTTATGGCATGGATAGCATAAATAGAGGACAGTGCTTCGCTTTTTAAATTTAGATATGGATGTATTCCTTTTGTACCTAATCCTTCGTAATCTGGGGCTACAATAATATAGCCTTCTTCAAGTAAACTTTTAGCCATTACTTTGAAATTGGCTCCTATCATGTTGTTGCTTGGAGCACACGCATCACCAACTCCTACAGTTCCATGAGCCCATACAACTACTCTCCATCCGTCTTTTGGTTTTTCTGTTTTTGGATAAAAAATTAAAGCAGTTGCCTGCGTTGGTTGACTTAATACATTAGGCATTGTATAAGTCATAATAGTTATCTGTGATGCCTCATCTAATTTATCTATTGCGTAAGCCTCTTCTTTTATGTAAGTTTTTATAACTGGATCAGTTATAATGATTGATTTATTGCTATCATCATTATTACAAGCCGTAAATAGGGGAATGCTCAATGTTGTAAGACAAAACATAGCAATCAAAAGATTCTTTCTTTTCATTTAATTATTGTTTAGGTTAGTTTTCATTATCTCAAATATAGAAATAAAGCGAAGTCTACAAAGTTTTATTGCATAGTATAATACATTTTTAACGTTATATGGAGATTCATTTATATTGATGATTTCTTGTCTGTTCAATTTTTCTGATGTTCTTTTGTAAAAAAAGATAATATGATATTTCCCGCAGAGCAACCGATTGTAACAATTGGAGATTTAAGGTTAAGACCTTTAAAAATAAATGATGATAAAGATTTATACGCGTATTTTTCAAAAGATGAGGTAACTGAGTTTTATGATTTGTTTACTTTTAAATCTACTGATGAAGCTACTCAATTAATCCAAACCTGGATTGAGCGAACTGTTTTAAAGCAAGGAATTCGTTGGGCAATAACGTATAAGGAAGAAGATAAGTTAGTAGGAACTTGTGGGTTTCACAATTTGTCTGAAGAAAATAATAGGGCAGAAATCGGGTATGATTTGCATCCTGATCTCTGGGGAAAAGGTTATATGACACAGATCGTTAGCTTCTTAATCGAATATGGGTTTAAGAATATGAATTTACATCGTGTAGAAGCTTTTATTGACCCAAGTCATCATGCTTCTCGTAAGGTTCTTACTAAGAATGGTATGCAAACAGAAGGAATTTTACGTGATTACTTCTTTGAAAAGGGGAGATTTGTTGACGCTGAGATGATAGCAATATTGAATAAATAAAAAAGCCAGCAATTTTGCTGGCCTTTTTTTTACTGACTATTTTGTAAAACCTGAGTATTTTAATAAAGCATCTATTGAAGGGTCTTTTCCTCTGAAATCTTTGTACATAACTTCAAGTGGCATTGAATTTCCTTTAGAAAATACTTTGTCTCTTAAGATTTGACCATTTTCTCTTGTCATTCCTCCATTTTGCTCTAACCACTGGTAAGCATCATAGTCTAACATTTCAGACCATTTATATGAATAGTAACCAGCTGCATATCCTCCAGCGAATATATGACTAAAGTAAGTTGATCTGTATCTTGGAGGTACAGTAGCTAAGTCTAAACCATATTTTTTAAGAGCTTCTTGTTCAAAAGCTATTGCATCAGTAATTTTGGTATTGCTATCAATGATGTGCCATTCCATATCAATAACTGAAGCACCTAACAATTCTGTTAAGCTATAACCTTTGTTGAAGTTAGAGGCTTTCTTTATTTTATTGACAAGCTCATCAGGAATTACTTCTCCTGTTTGATAGTGTTTTGCATAATTCTTTAAAATAGACGGTTCAAATGCAAAGTGTTCGTGGAACTGAGAAGGAAATTCTACAAAATCACGAGATACGCTTGTTCCTGATAAAGTAGGGTAAGTTTGATCTGCAAAAAATCCGTGTAAGGCATGACCAAATTCATGATACATAGTTATTACATTATCAAGCGATAGAAGTGTAGGTTGTCCTGCTGCTGGTTTTGGAAAGTTACCTACGTTATAAATCACAGGTAATTGATTTAATAACTTAGATTGTCCAACAATATTGCTCATCCAAGCTCCCCCACGTTTACTATTTCTTTGATAGTAATCAGCATAGAATAATCCTACTTGGCTTCCATCTTCATTAAATATTTCATAAACTTTCACGTCTTCTTGCCATACTGGAATATCTGTTCGCTCTTTAAATGACAAACCATAAAGTTGTTTAGCCATATAAAAAACACCGTTTTCCATCACAGAGTTCATTTCGAAATAGGGTTTTAAATCGTTTTGATTCAAAGCGTATTTTTCTTCCCTAATCTTTTCTGCATAATAGTTCCAATCTGCTGCAGTTAGAGTAAATGGATCGGCTTCTTTGTTTATTAAATCTTGGATTTCTTTTGCTTCTTCTTTTGCACTATTAACAGCAAAAGGACTTAAATCTTTTAATATCTTAATAGCATTATCAGGAGTTTGTGCCATCGTTCCTTGTAAGCTCCAAGCAGCATAGTTATCAAAACCTAATAATTTTGCTTTTTCAGCTCTTTTGTGTGCAAGCTCTATAAGAGTAGAACGAGTGTCATTTTCATCTCCTTTTTCAGCTCTAATCCATGCTTGTTCAAATAGTTTTTTACGGGTTTCTTTATTGGTTAACTTATCTAAGTCTGGTTGTTGAGTTGTATTATTTAGGTCTATTAGATAAGTTCCGTTTTCTTGTTTTATTGCGTCTAATTCACTAGTACTTAAGCCCGAAAGCTCTTCTTTTGTAAAAGATACTCCTCCTTGTTTAGTTGCAGCCAATAATTTATCTCCAAATTGATTATTTAATGTTGCAATAGTTTGATTTAGTTCTTTTAGTTTTTCTTTATCTGTTTGGCTTAAGTTTGCTCCAGCTTTTTCAAAGTTTTGATAATAAACCTCCACAAGGCGTTCTTGTTCCGAAGTAAGATTCAAATCTTTTAAATTATCATGTAATTTTTTAATGCGTTGAAATAAAGCATCATTTAAGTATATAGCATCATTATGGGTAGCAAATTTAGGAGCTAATTCATTGCTAACAGCCTTTAATTCATCGTTTGTATGTGCTCCTGTTAATAGATAAAATACAGAACTTACTCTATCCAATAATTCACTTGATTTTTCTAAAGCTACTAATGTATTATCAAAGGTTGCTTCATCAGTAGTGCTTGTGATTTTGTCAATTGCTTCAATTTGACGACGCATTCCTTCAAGTAATGCTGGTTTGAAATCTTTGTTTTTGATTTTGCTGAAATCTGCTGTTTGGTAAGGTAGCGTACTTGGATTATAGAAAGAATTGTTTTCGTTCCAATCTGTTACCTCTGTAGTGCCTTTTTTTGTGTTGTTACATGAGACTGAAAAAACAGAAGCTCCTACAACAACGCTTAAAATAGCTTGTTTTGCGTACATATTATTATAAGTTAATGTTAGTTATTGTCAAATATATTGAAATATTAGGTAAAAACAGGAAAACTGCTATTAAATGAGGTTGATTTGAAATGATAAAGTGAGAATATAGGTATGTATTTGTAATAATTATTGATAATAATTAGTAAAAGAACTGGAAAAAGATGAAATTTACATTTGAATTAGTGTATGACAGGTATGAGAATTGGTATAGGGATTTTATTATTAATGACAAGTAGTGTTTTTGGACAAAATACTGCCTTGAGAAGTGAGATTGGAAATAAGTATGATGGCGAAAAAGTAGATCTTTTTATTTCTACTTTAGATCAACAACATAAAAGTGATTCACTTTCTATTGTTCAATTTGAAGATTTGTATACTGCTGAAAAGAAAACGAATTTTACTCATTCTTTTACTTCTTTGCGCCGAATAGAGCAACAACAATTTCCGATTTATTATAAACTAGGGAATGTTGTAGCCAGACAAGTTAGTGGCGTGAATAGTTTGAATATGGATAGTCGCACAAGTAATTTGTTGGGAAACAATATGATAGTGGCTGTTGTTGATGGAGAAACTGCTTTAGCTAAACATATTGAATTTAAAGGGGATAAAGATGCTTGGCGTGTGGTGTTAGGGGAAGAACAAAATGATATTTATTCATTTGATAAAGCGATTCAAAAGAAAAGGGAATCGGCAAGGCTACACGCTACACATGTGACAGGTACTATATTAGCAAAGGGATTGAATCCTAAAGCAAAAGGTATGGCTCCGATGGCAAATGTGGTTTCTTTTGGTTGGGATAATGATATTCTTAAAATAACTGATTTAGCCAAACAAGGAGTATTGTTGTCTAATCACTCTTATGGTATCGCAGTAATAGATGATGATAAAAGGCCTTTATTACCTGTTAATTACTTTGGAACTTATAATATTGATGCGCATAATTTTGATAGAGTTTGTTATTTGTTTCCCTACTTTCAACCTGTAATTGCAGCTGGTAATGATTTAGGTGTGGCGGATATTGTTAATCCTACAAAGAATGGGGTGAATCTATTAGTTGGTTATTCTACTGCTAAGAATCCGATTGTTGTAGCTGCATTGGATCCTGGGGTTCCTGAACAGAATTTTCAAACAAATTTTAGTAGTACAGGGCCTACAAATGATTTTAGAGTAAAACCTGATATAACAGCTGATGGAGTGAATATTTTCTCTACTGCCTTTGTCAACCCTTTGGTTAAAGGTATTTCAATTCAAGATAATCTATATACTAATTTGAGTGGAACATCTATGGCTACACCTGTTGTTACTGGAGTATTGTCGCTTTGGCAACAATGGGCTATAGAAAAGAAAGGTTTTCCTCTAAAGGCGGCAACTCTAAAGGCTGTAATGATTCAATCCGCTCAAAAAATAGAACTTTACGATGGACCAAGTTACCGATATGGATGGGGATTGTTAAATGCTAAATCTGGAGTAGAATTACTTAATAATTCTCTATCTAAAGAAGCTTTAGTTTTGGAGAGTAATTTATTTCAAAATAGAGAGTTTAGAACTACAGTAAACTTAAATTCAGATAGCGAGAAAATGTTGTTTACATTAGTTTGGACGGATAAAGAAGGTGTTAATAAAATAGGTGTAAATAATGAATATTATGGAAGAGATTTGGTCAATGATTTGGATTTGCGCGTTTTTTATAATGGAGAAGAGTATTTACCTTGGATGTTAAACCAAGATTTTTTAAATCCAAAGGCGGTTAAGGGGGATAATTTAGTCGATAATGTTGAGAAAATAGAGATTGAAAATGCTTCCAAAGGAGAATATGAAATAGTAATTAGACATAAAGGTGCGTTGGTAGGTTCTGTACAAGACTTCTCTCTAGTGGTTAGTAATTCGTCTTTTAATGGGATTTCATATAATCAAAATAGTATCACACTTGATAATAGTATTGCTATTTGGCCTAATCCTGCAGAAGATTACTGCTATATTGAAATTGATCAGGCTTACGTCTTTGATAAACATACTGTAGAGTTGTATAGTATAAATGGACAACTATTAAAAGAACAAGAAATTGTTGGGTCTAATCGTGCTATAATTAACGTTTCTGATTTACCGAAAGGAATTTATCTGGTTTATGTAGAGATTGGTGGAGAACGATATCGTAAGAAATTAATTAAGAAGTAAAACGATTTTGAGTATAGTTAACAAAGGTTCTATTATAATAAATATAGTAGAACCTTTGTTGTTTTTAATATTGTACTTACGAGTAGGTGCTATACTATATATAGTATAAAGAATCTTGTTAAAGGAAGTAAATGCATTATTACTGGTGTAAGTAAGGTAGGAAAGGGGGTATGATATCATTAATCCAAAAAAAAGTTTCACTTGTAAAGTGTACCATAATAGGTAGTTATCGTTACTCCGAAAAAAACCTTTAAAAAAAGGCGTTATAAAGTTTGGAAGTAGCGTAAAAGATACTACTTTTGCATCCGCATTAGAGAAGTAATAACGACTCTAGAGGCAGACGCTCCTAAATATAAAGAAAGCAGCAAAGAAGAATTAATAACTTTGAAAAGCTTTAAAAACTTTAACAAAATAAAGTTTGGATAAGTAAAAGATAAGGTGTTATCTTTGCGGTCCGCTTCAGTAAATACTGTAGCTCGCAAGAAAAAAGAAAAAGAAATTTTTCAAAAAAAGTTTTGGGAGATTAAAAAATAGTTTTACTTTTGCACTCGCTTTGAAACACAAGTGGAAAAAACAAGAAGAATACGTTCTAAGACATATTGGACAACAGCATACAAAAAGAGAGTAAGGCAAGTCGAAAGATTTGAATTAACGCGCTAATCGAAAATAT
>NZ_WSPP01000045.1:0-6923 GCF_009767705.1 Myroides sp. LoEW2-1
TTTCTAAATACATGACCATTTTCATAGGTATAATCCCCTATGAAAAGGTCTTTAGCAAAGCTTTCATAATCAAAATATGATTTTACAAAATCAGACAAATCGTAACATTCATCAATGATTTGATAAGCGAAATCTTCTTCACTGTTATAATCCCCTTGATAATCATTTTCAAATGATTCAAATAACGATTCTATATCATTAGACTTAATATCGTGATTACCTATGCTTATCCAAGCTGAAAAAGCCTCTAAGGTTTTATAATCTAGATCTGATATTTTTTCAATAATTGAAAAGATATTTTCTGAAAGGCTACTTGCTGATATTAACTCAGAAGGAATATTTTCCCAATCCTGAAACATAAACTCAGGATCTGTTTCATCAGAATGAAGTTCTGTGCAGAACTCATAAAATTCATCTAAAGAACTAAAATTGTTCAGCTCAATCCATTGTCCTTTAATTGAACCATTGTTATACTTAGCATAAGTACCAACATAAACTTTTGAGTGCATTAAATTTTCCATGATAAATAGTATTATGACCTTAGGGTCTGGTTAATTTCATGGCACTTGAGTTTTGGTTTTTAGCTAAGAGCAAGTTTTACAAAATAAATACGCTCAAAACTTGAGGAAGATTTATTGAAGTAATCCAAAGGATTTAAACTTGATAGGCTAAAAAGCTAGAAAAACTTTGCCTACTGAAATAACAGAGCCTAAGGCATTAACTTATTACATCTAATAGGTAATAGGTAATATCTCTAAAAGAGATTTATTGATGTCTTATCTAGGATTAGACATGTACTAAATAAAGATTAGTAGTATAACTAAGCTTCTAAAGTATTTTTAAAATAAAAATATGTTGATTCAGTATTTTTTAATCTATACAATAGATAGATATCCTTATTTTTGTTGTAAATAATTAAATAACAATGAATTATAAAAAATTTGATATTGAATCATGGAATAGAAAGGAGCATTTCTACCATTATAAAGATCAATTAAGGTGTAGCTTCAGTTTAACAACGAAAATAGATATTACTAAGGTTATTCCATTTATAAAGGAACGCGGATATAAATTTTATCCAGTGATTATTTACTTAATAGCTAAGGCGGTTAATAAACACCCAGAGTTTAAGTTTGCTATGAAAGATGGAGAGTTAATACAATGGGATACTGTAAATCCTGCTTATACTATTATGCATCCTGAAACAGAGACATTCTCAGAATTATGTTCTGTGTATAAAGGAGATTTTAAAACCTTTTTAGAAGAGTATGATAGAGTACATGAGAAATATAAAGGAGATTACGCAATGTCACCACAAAGAGAAATAGAGAATATATTTAATATTTCTATGATCCCTTGGGTGAGTTTTGATGGATTTAATTTAAATGTACCTGGTTTTGGGGATTATTTTGCTCCAATTTTTACATTGGGTAAGTATATTAAAAACAATGAAGAAATATTGATGCCTATATCAATACGAGTACATCATGCAACATGCGATGGACTTCATGTCGCTAAATTACTACATAGCTTACAAGAACTATGTGATAATATAGAAGAGTTGAAATAAGATTTATTGACTATATAATAAAAAATAAGGCGTCATAAGACGCCTTCATCTGCAAAAGAGTAATAACTCTCAGGTGTTATTATTAAATGATCTAAAAGAGCAATATCAAGTATTTGACTTGCTTGTTTAATCTTAGCAGTAATCTGCTTATCTGCCTCGCTTGGATCTAATTTCCCTGAAGGATGATTGTGCACTAAGATACAAGCCGTTGCTTTTGCTTTTAAAAGAGCTGCAAAGATCAATCGAAGATCAACCACAGTTCCTGTAATACCACCTGATGATATTTCAAGTACACCAAGTACTCTATTACTGTTTGAAAGCATAAGTACTTTAAATTGTTCTAATAGTTCAATCTTATTTTCATCCCATGCTTTTAAAGCTATTTTAAAAGCAGATTGTGACGATACAATCTTAGGTCTTTCAGATGCTTTTACTCTAGATTTGTAGATTAGTTCTATCTCTGATGCCACTAACCAATTGCTGTTTAAAACTGTAGATTCCATAATATTATATTTTTAAATTAATTATGGAGCAGCTACAGGTAATGCTTAAGCAAGCTCAAAAAGCAACGCAATAAAGCGAAGACAAGGTCAAGCATTTATGGGGGAATTTTTTGAAGGCGAACCGCGAAGTATTACCTAGCTTAGTGAGATAATTGATAAAAAATAAAACCACTATTAATCCAAAGGATCAAAAGATAGTATTACTGTTTGTTATTAATCAAATGAGCCAATTCAGGATCATTTTCAATGCGTTTTAGCTCTGATTCAATAATTGACTCAATATCAAGTTTAACCTGTCTGTAATTAGCTTGAATCGTTTCATCTAAGGTATTATTACCACGAGCATCTAAAAAAGAAGTTATTTGAGGTATCTTTTTATAAGCTTTCATTTCTTTAGAAACTTTGTCATTATCAACAACTATCTCAGAATGAAATATCTTTTGCTCTATACGCTCATCAAAATTATCAGATACAGCTCCCACAAACATTCCTTGGGTAAGGGTTGATATTTTAGAGGCAGGAATAAGCGTATCAAGCTGGGTAGAGAAGGAGGTAGAACGGTCGTTTCTATTAATGGATATGCTCTGACGCTTTTGAAGTATTTTACCAAAGCGTTCTGATAGTGCTTTAGCTGTATCGCCAACAACTTGACCTGAGAAGATATTACCAACTGTGTTTTGAATTACTTTACTTTCTTTATCTCCGTAATCTCTGTTAAGCTGTGAGAAATCTTGAAACCCTAAACACACAGCTACTTTATTACTACGAGCAGTAGCAATAAGGTTATCAAGTCCTCTAAAATAGATTGTTGGTAGCTCGTCAATGATAACAGAACTTTTAAGTTGACCTTTTTTATTGATGAGTTTTACAATACGTGAGTTATAAAGTCCAAGAGCAGCAGAGTAAATATTTTGACGATCAGGATTGTTTCCGACACATAGTATTTTAGGTGCTGCTGGATTATTAATATCCAAAGAAAAATCGTCTCCTGTCATTACCCAATATAGCGATGGTGATATCATACGAGACAGTGGTATTTTAGCCGAAGCTATTTGCCCTTGTAATTGATCTTGCGCTCCACCTTCC
This sequence comes from Myroides sp. LoEW2-1, assembly GCF_009767705.1. Taxonomy (NCBI): domain Bacteria; kingdom Pseudomonadati; phylum Bacteroidota; class Flavobacteriia; order Flavobacteriales; family Flavobacteriaceae; genus Myroides; species Myroides sp. LoEW2-1. The sequence continues at coordinate 3,160 of NZ_WSPP01000045.1, forward strand.
CAAGCATCCATAAAAGGAGAGAGGTAGTTCTCTAAATCAGAATAAGAGGTAAGGATAGTAAATACATCAGCATACTTCTTATTTAAAAGTTCAATAGCATGAGGGAATGTACAATACTTACCATTTTGATAAATCTTCAAAAACCAAATAATAGCTGCTAAAAGGATGATTGGAGATTCCACAAAGAAGTCTCCTTGTTTTTGTATCCAGGAGCGGTTAAGGTTAAGCATTATAGTATAGGCAGATTCATAAGCATCAGATATATCTGTCATAAACGATGGGTTAATCGGATTACAACGATGACTGAGACTTGGATCATCAAAGTTTATAACATAGAACTTGGGAACAATAGCGTATTTATCTTTGTGTAATAACAAGTGATTATAAGCTATAGTTGATAAGTCATGGAACTTAAAATCGTAAATATACATAGAGAATCCTTTTTCAATTTGTTGCTTAATAAAATTATTTACCACAGCATAGGATTTACCAGAACCAGGTGTACCAAGAACAATAGTTGCTCTAAAAGGATTAACGATGTTTATCCAACCACTATTCCATTTTCCTTTGTAATAGAACCTTGAAGGAAGGTTAACAGAGTACTCGTTTTCAATGAATCTAGTCTCTTGCATAAAGCTCTCGTTCTCAAAGTTAAACACGTCTTGCATGAGGTTATCGTTTAGGAGTCTGCTAATCCAAGCACCAGATACTAAAAGTAAGATATAGCCCAAGAACGTAGTTGCTATATACAGCACAACACTCCAATAATATCCAAAATCAAGTAAAAAGAAATTGAAAAAGAACAAACTAAAACCAACTACAAAAACACCAATTATTTTAGAGACTGTTATCTTTTCATGTTTTACGCCTTTGCCTCCCCACAGGCTTAAAGAGAGTAAAACCAAACAAAAGAGTTTCGTATAAAGTAAATGAGAAAACAGTCCTGCTGTTTGATTAAAGTTAACTAGTATTCGATCTACGACATGGTGGGTAACTCTAAGGCTTGAAAAGAAAGAATAACAGTACCAGTATAAGTGTATAAGCATTACTATAATACTTACTGCTCGCATAAATGCTAGGATTTTAGCAAGAGCTTTTAAATCGTCTTCTGATTGCATAATAAATGTAATTAAGATTAACGATTTAAAGTAGCAGTATATCAATCTAAAAGCTTGAAATTGGAATTATAAGGTATTATTTGGCTTTGATAAATAGCAAGACAGCACTATTAAAATTTGTCAATTGTATTATAATTTCTATTTTTAAAAACCAATATTAATTATTATGAACCATTTAAAAGTGAAAGACTATCTAAAAAGCAAGGGCTTTGAAGATCGTTTTATTGAATTTAAGGAGAGTACAGCCACTGTAGATGAAGCTGCAATTGCGATTGGTTGTGATAGTGACCAAATAGCAAAGAGTATAACGCTTTATGCCCCAGAAGAGGGAGCTGCTATTCTTGTCGTCGCATCAGGAAATAGTAAAATTGATAATAAAACTTTTAAAGATACTTTTGGTATCAAAGCCAAGATGCTTAAATATGAAGATGTAGAAGAATTAGTCGGTCATCAAGTAGGGGGAGTCTGTCCTTTTAAGGTAAAAGAATCAACCAAAGTCTACTTTGATGAATCTTTAAAAAAACATCAAGTACTCTATCCAGCAGGCGGTAGCGCTAATACTGTAGTCCAATTAAAACAAGAAGAACTACTTGGTTTGTGTGATTTTGTTGATTGGGTATCTGTGACAAAGTAGATTAATACAAAATTGTTTGCTATGTAATTCCAAATACGACTTCTAAGAGCCATTAGAAGTTTAGCGATATAAGTATTTCTTATTTTGACAAGAATCAAAGTAAGACACTATGGACACTATACAAACTACCACTAAAAACAAAGGAGGAAGAAAACTAAAATCCAATCCTAAAAAATACAGACATGTTTTCAGACTCACCGAATCTGAAAACCAGAGACTGCTTGCTTTGTTTACATCATCAGGAATGACAAACAAAGCAAGCTTTCTTGTTTCTATGCTTTTAGATAGACAAGTTAAAACAGTCAAAGTAGATGTTGCTGCTTTGCAATATCACGGATTACTAACTAAACTGTTTAATCAATTTAGAGCAGTAGGAGTAAACTATAATCAAATGGTAAAACTTTGTAACCAGTACTTCTCAGAAAATAGAGCCAAACGTTCTATTTCAAAACTTGAAGAGTATACCAAAGATTTATCAAAACTTTGCTATTACATTATTAGGCTTACCAAAGAGTTTGAAGACAAGCACTTAAATACTAATTTATAACTTATGATAGCTAAAATTGGTAAAGGAAGTAATCTTATAGGAGCTTTGTCCTACAATCAATTAAAAGTTGATAAAGGACAGGGCTCCGTTTTGTTTACAAATAATCTACCAGAACCCAACAACTCTTTAAAATACATAGCTCAACTTTATAAACACTTTGAACCTTATTTACTTTTAAATACTAAGACAGAAAAAGTTGTACGGCATATTTCTTTAAATCCAAATCCCAATGATAAATTATCTGATGATACATTAAATGAAATAGCCCAATACTATATGGATAGTATGGACTATGAAAATCAGCCATATATTGTCTATAAGCATAGTGATATAGAAAGAGAGCATATTCACATTGTTACCGTTTGCACAGACTTAAAGGGGAAGAAAATAAATGATAAATACGATCATCTAAAATCAATGAAAACTTGCCGTGAAATTGAAAAGAAGTTTAATCTAACCTCTTCTATAAATCAAAAAAATGAGGAAACAAAACAGATTCAATTTACACCAGTAGATTACACAAAGCACAATTTAAAAGCTCAAATAGCCTCGGTTATACGCTACTTACCCAAGTACTATAACTATGATAGCTTAACAAGTTACAATGCTTTATTATCACTCTTTAATATAAGAGCAGAAAAGGTTGAAGCAACTTATAATGAACAACCAAAACAAGGTTTAGTTTATTTTGCAATAAACGAAATAGGAGAGAAGGTAAGTAATCCTTTTAAGGCTTCCCTTTTTGGAAAAAATGCAAGTTATCAAAATCTTGAAAGTCACTTTAAAACATCAAAAGAAAAACTAAAATCTTTACCTAATAAAGAGAATCTTAAACATATAATTGAGATAGCGTTAAATACAACAAATTCACAACAAGAGTTTAAAGGAGAACTTTTAAATCACGGAATAAACGTTGTTATTTTTCAAAACAAAGACAATCGTATCTATGGTGTAACTTTTATCGACCATAACTTAAAAAGTGTCTATAAAGGCTCTGATTTAAGTAAAGAGTTATCTGCTAATACACTGAATCAAAAATGGAGTAGTATAGAAGATTATCCTCGTTCAATTTTAATACCTTCTCAACAGGCTAATACTAATGAATCAGACGAGTTACATCCAATGTTTGAGCATTTATATTCTGATACTACCAATTTTAATAATGATGAGTTTTTATCATTGTTTAATCTTTTAAACAATAACCAAGAGATAGATTATGAAGAGTTGAGTTTTGAGAAAAGGATCAAAAGAAGAAAAAAAAGATCTTTCTGAGACAGCGCACCTAATTAGATATTCATATTATGAGCACTTTTAAAACAAATAACTATCTAAGTCAAATATAAAAGCCTGTAAACTCATTAAATTTACAGGCTTTTGTTTCGTTTTGAAACCTTTATAAGGTAATTATTCTAATTATGTTGTGGAGAAAGAGGGTTAGCCTCTTTTACTTCGTATGCTTTATAAA
>NZ_WSPP01000350.1:0-4963 GCF_009767705.1 Myroides sp. LoEW2-1
GAAACTGAGCTTTGATGAGAATAAATATGAGTTAGTAAATCACTTAAGAAAAAAACTGAGCAACTATGATATTGAAATTATCATAGAAGTGAATGAAGAAATAAAATTAGTAAAGAAAGTATTTGATAATAAGGATAAATTAGATCATTTTATTAAGTTAAATGAGAATGTTCGTTTGCTTAAAGAAACATTTGATTTAGAATTTTAATATATAAGTATATGATTAAGATAGGAGATGACAATACGCTAAAGATAGCCAGAACAACGAGTGTAGGTTTATACTTAACAGATGGAGAGAAAGATATTTTACTTCCAAATAAATATGTACCAAAGAAATTTGAGATAGGAGATGAAATTGTAGTATTTGTTTATTTAGATCAGGAAGAGCGATTAATTGCTACTACATTAGAACCGTATATCTACATCAATGAGTTTGCTCTTTTACAAGTTAGCTATATCAACGAGTATGGTGCATTTATGGATATGGGCTTAGAGAAGGATTTATTTGTTCCTTTCAGAGAACAAGCAAGACCTATGAAAGAAGGACACAGATACTTAGTATATATGTCATTAGATGAAAAGTCAAATCGCTTGGTAGGATCAAGTCGTTTGAATCAGTTCTTGGACAATTCTGAATTAACTGTAAATGAAGGTGATGAAGTTGAACTGGTAGTTTCACATATTACGGAATTGGGGATTAATGTCATTATCAATGACAAGCACAAAGGGTTAATCTATAAAAACGAGGTATTTGAAGATTTGCGTACAGGAGATCGAGTAATAGGATATATTAAATCTATCCGACCTGATGGCAAAATAGATGTAACGAGAAGTAAGGTAGGATATGACGGGGTGTTGGATAGTGCAGGTATAATCTTAGCTGAATTAGAAGGCAATAATGGCTTTTTAGGATTAACGGACAACAGTCATCCAGAAGACATTAAAACAGTGCTTAATATGAGTAAAAAGACATTTAAGAAAGCGGTTGGTACGCTGTATAAAGAAAAGAAAATAGTTATTACAGATAAGGGAATTGAACTTGTCAAGTAATAAGAATGAAAAGGCCTTGTAATTCATTTTACAAGGCCTTTTCTTTTGTATGTGTATTTAGAATAGTGTAAAAGTCGCATTTAGTATTATATGGTATTATTTTTACTCAAAAAACACGAAGGTTTAACTAATTTAATTCTCATTTTGTAAAATAAAAGAGTAGCTTGCGGGTATAATTTTTCTTTTTACACAGTGTCGACAATTGAGTCCCCAAAAACCAATTTGATTGGTTGTCAATTGTTGAAATACAAAAAGCAGGTAGTCCCAACTACCTGCTTTTCTATTAATAATCTATTCTTAAAAACTTACCACTTAAATCGAATTCAAGATCTATTTCTTGTCTTCCTTTTTCAAGTTCCACTTTGTATCTATTGTAATCTTTTTCAACAGATGCTAATTTATACTCTCCGTAATGGCTAGTTACGTATTGTACTAATTCTGCTGGTAAGAACGCTGTTGGTAAAGTTGCTTGTCTTCCTGCTTCGATTTCTCTCCAATCTCCTTGTTGGTTAAATTCGATTGATGTTCCTGAAGATAAATAGATGTCAAATTCTACTCGGTTGTCATCTATTTCTTTTTTCACGAATGTAATTTCTTCATTTGCAAAATTAGCACTTACAAAGTCTTTTGCCTTTTGTGGTAACTCATTTGCAGAAACTACTTGCTCGTTGTCGTGTTTGTCAATATCTAAGGCAATGAAGTTTTGGTTTATATCGAAGAACATCTCTAATCCATTGTTCAATTCAATCTCGTATCCTCTTCTATAGTCTCTATCAATTTCAATGATGAAATAGTTTGGATAATTAGTCTTTACGTATTGGTTGATTTTAGCAACTTCTTGCTCTAAGAAAGCTTCAGGAATAGCTGTTTTATTTATTGTTTCTACTTCAGTCCAATCTCCATTTTTATTAAAGTCAATCTTTACGTTATTATCCAAAGTAGTAGTGTACTTTGAGCCATAGTAGTTCTCATGACTTACTTTTCCACTTTGCTTAATTAAGCTCGCAGGAAATACTCCTTTTAAAAAGCTTTTGGTTGTAGCAGGTAGTTGTTCTTGATCTATTGTTTCGAATCTATTAGAATCGTTGCTGTTGTCATCTGATGAGCATGCTGTGAAGTTTAAACCCAATAAGCATACTGTTGCTAATAATAAAATTCTCTTTTTCATAGTGTTATTAATCATCAATTCTTGTAAAATTTCCTTTTAAGTTAAAAACAAGCTCTAAGCTATTAGATAGTTTTACATCGTACTTGTTGCTATCTTTTTCTATCTTAATGATTTGAGTACTTGGAAAGTTTGTTGTAACATACTTAGAAATACTTGGTAAGATAAAATCCGTAGGAATTCCCTTTGCTTTATTCTCAACTTCTTCCCAGTTACCATTTTTGTCAAAATCGATTTTAGTTTGATCTTCTAATACAACAGTGTAATCTGTACTGAACCACTCTTTCTCTTGAGTGATATAAGAAATCGTTTGCTTATTAAAGTTTTTGTCTAAAAACTCAATTGCGTTCTTTGGAAGTTCTTGTTTTTGAATTTGAACTGTTTGTGCTTGCGTAGTGTTAATACTTAATAAAGCAATAGCTATAAAACTTGCACTCACGAATAATCTTTTTAATTTTCTCATAACATTGTTTTTGTTTATTTGATAGCAAAGTAAAAACAAGAATCTGTAAAGAATTGGGAATTTTAAAAAGAATAAGAAATTTTAAAACAATGATAATTTTGATGATAATAATAGTCGATAGACAATCCTTTCGTTTCTTTGATAATCGTTTGAACAAGAGCAAGTCCAAGCCCAGTGGACTGTTCATTTGTAGTGGATCTATAGAATCTATTATAAATAAGGGCGGGATCTAATGCTGGTGAATAACTGGTGTTTTTAATTAAAAAATAATCTGAATTTATCTCAATCTCAATCTTTCCAGATTCAAAATTGTGGTTAATAGCATTTTTGAATAAATTATTGAATAAGGTAATTGCCAGCCCTTTATCCATAGTTATAATTAGTGGATTGGGACTAATCTTATTTACATTGACACTTATTTCTTTGAATTCATAGATGTCTTCAAATTCTTCAATAGTTCGTTGTATTAAATCATTAAAGTTAATTGATTCAACCTGTGTGTATTGATGATTCTCAATCTTACTGAGCATCAATAGTGATCGATTTAGTTTAATCAATCGATTTAAACTTTGGTGTACACTGACTAACTGTTCGATTTGCTTCTCTGTCAAATTTGTATCCTCAAATAGTAGTTCAAGTTTATTAGTAGCAATTGCCAAAGGGGTTTGCGTTTCATGGGCTGCATTAGAGATAAACATCTTTTGTTGGGTAAATGTATTCTCTATGTTGTGGATCATTCGCTTAAGTTCATCTTCTAATGCTTTAAACTCTGTTACTTTATTGGTTGTTTCAGGCTTGAAGTCATTACCTACTCGGTATGCTTTTAATTTACTAAGCAAACTGTGGAAAGGCTTCCAAACTCTTCTCAAAACGATATAGTTGATTAGGAAAATACTGAGCAATAACATAAAGTAAAGTGCTAATACAGCAAGTCCAAAATCTTGTAGTAATTCATCTGCTTCGATCGTCGAGGTTCTTATCTCTAACTTGTAATTATTCTCATTGCTATCTTGAAAGAAGGTGGTTAAAATACGCATCGGTTGTTCTTCATCGTCATAAGGGAGGAAGACCATTTTTGTAACAAAGGAATTTTTCGTTGAATATTCTCCAGGTGGAAGAGCAGTAATGCGAAAGTTATTTAGCCCAAACTGTGGCTTATTCCTAATTTCGGGGTTATCATAAGCTTTCTTGATAATTTCAATTTTGGTATTCTTTAAACCATCGTCTATATTATCGTAGACCTCATCAAGTAAAATTGTATAGAAAAGTGCTACCCAAATAGATAAGACTATGAGTATTCCTATAGTTAGATACTTTTGAGTATGGTGATGCAGTTTCATTGTTATTCCCCTTCAGTTGTTAATTTATACCCCATGCCATAAATAGATTTAATCTCTAAATCGGCTTGGTATTGCTTTAGTTTTTTGCGCAAGTTCTTTACTTGAGAATAAACAAAGTCGTAACTGTCTACTTCATCCATATAATCACCCCATATATTTTCAGCAATTGCAGCTTTGGTTAACAATCGATTCTTGTTGATTACTAAATATTGTAATAAAGCAAATTCTTTATTGTTCGTTTCCATTTCTTTGCCATTGACAAGAACAGTAAATTCGTCTGGAAATAGCTCTAAATTATTTATTTTAATACTGTTATTTCCATTTTGATTCTTTCTTCTCAAGACTGACTTTATCCTTGCGTGAAGTTCTGATAGGTGAAATGGCTTTGTCAAATAATCGTCTGCTCCCAACTCTAATCCACTTACTTTGTCGTCAATGGAGTCTTTGGCAGAAACAATAATTACTGAATCGCTTCTTTCTATTTCTTTTATTTCTTTGAGTAAGTCAATGCCATTGCCATCAGGTAACATGATGTCGAGTAAAATACAATCGTAATCAAAAGATGATATCTTGTGTAGTGCATCTTTGTAAGTATTAGCTACTTCGATTACATACATTTCCTTTTGTAGTGACTCTTGAATCGTTTTCTGTAATTCTTTTTCGTCTTCTATTATTAATACCTTCATATTTTGATGCAATTTGTTATAAAAGTAAGTTTTTTATCATTTACATAAAAATGAATAGGCTAAATAAAAGTATCAAATCAATTGTGAACTCAGGGGCGAAATTTGCCCTTATAGTGCTTAAAGTATAAGTATTCTCCAATTGCGACTTAAAATAATTTAACAAATTTTGGCACGCCTCTTTAATTGTTGTGTTTTTACTTGTAAATCAAGACATTGTTACTTTTAATATGTGTAATTTTTATTTGGTACAGTGTATTTA
>NZ_WSPP01000351.1:0-2794 GCF_009767705.1 Myroides sp. LoEW2-1
GTTTACGTAAGTAACAAAAATATAGTTAGTTTTACTCTTGTATATTTTTAACCAAACTATCTTGAATAAACCTATAGCAATAAAAAATAAAATTGAGACAAGAACTCTAATGAAAGTTTCTCCTTTTAGGCAAGAAATTCGCAAAACGAATCCACATAAACACAATAATTACTTCGAAATTATTTATTTAAGTGAAGGAACAGGCTCTCATACGATTGACCAGAATGTATTTTCAATAACTACTCCTACAATTTTTTTTATACGAAAAGAACAAGTGCACTTTTGGGATATTACAAGTAAACCTAAAGGCTTTGTACTTCTATTAAAAAAAGAGTTCTTACAAACTTCATTAGATTATAAGTTAAGAGATCTTTTATCTCAATTAAGTCATTTTACTTGTTTAAAAATAAATGAAACCCAAGGTATAAATACATTATTTCAACTACTTGTATCAGAAAAGGATTTCACAGTAAAAGAAGGTATTTTAAAGGCATTGTTAGCTAAGATAATAGCAACGTCTACTCCTTTTTCTAGCTCTGTAAATAAAAATGATACAGCCAGCTTGTTTCAAGATTTTTTAAAGCAAACAGATAACTTACACAATAGTGTTGCCTATTATGCTAAAAAAATTGGAATTTCGCCACAAAATCTAAATGCTATCTGTCGTAAAACATTCAAACAACCAGCATCTGAAATATTAGCAGAACATATTATTGATGAAGCTAAAAGGCAACTTCTATACTCTGAAAATAGTATTAGTGAAATTGCTTACAACCTAAACTTTAGTGATTCTTCTTACTTTACAAAATACTTCAAGCGCTATGTAGGCACCACTCCTAAAGTATTTCGAGAGCTTTAAAGTGCCACTCTTTTTTCAAATTCACCCTATTTTAGATTTTAATTATATCACATTTGTATAATTAAAAAGTCTAAAGATATGAATATCAAACAAGGTGAAGTAGGTCTCAAAGAAATAATTCAAGTTTTTATCAAGCTAGGGATTATTGGTTTTGGAGGCCCTGCGGCTCATATTGCAATGATGAGAGAAGAAGTAGTTGTAAAAAGAAAATGGATGGATGAACAGCACTTTTTAGATCTGCTTGGTGCTACCAATTTAATTCCTGGTCCAAACAGTACAGAAATGGCCATTCACATTGGTTATGATAAAGCAGGTTGGAAAGGACTTATAATTGCAGGGCTATGTTTTATTCTCCCTGCTGTTTTACTTACAGGTGTATTAGCTTATTTTTATAAAAATTATGGAGAATTACCCCAAGTTCAACCTTTTATCTATGGGGTTAAACCTGCTATTATTGCTATTATTATTGTAGCCATATTTCCACTAGCAAAAAAATCCATTAAATCCTTATTCTTAGCTTTTATAGGGGGTATCGTCTTAGTAGCTTCTTTACTTGGTGCTAATGAAATCATTTTGATGTTTGGGGCTGGATTCTTCGCTTATGTGGTATTTTATATTAATGTCACTAAGCGAAATACCTTACAAAGTATTCTCCCATTAACTTTCTTACTTAGTATACAAAATACTCTTTTCAACACTACAAATATGCAGCTATTCTGGATTTTTTTAAAAATAGGAGCTATACTGTATGGTAGTGGTTATGTATTATTTGCTTTTTTAGATACTGAACTAGTACAAACAGGATTATTAACGAGGCAACAACTCATAGATGCCATTGCTGTAGGGCAATTCACACCAGGTCCTGTTTTCTCTTCTGTCACTTTTATTGGTTTTCAAATTAATGGTATATCTGGAGCAATTCTATCAACCATTGCAATTTTTCTACCTTCATTTATTCTAGTAGCCTTACTAAACCCTTTGATGAAAAAACTTCGCAACTCAAAAGGATTATCTGCCTTTTTAGATGCTGTAAACGTTACTTCTATTGCACTAATTATAGCTGTATGTTTGACAATGACAAAAGATATAGTAACAAATTGGCAGTCCATTATTATCGCGCTACTTAGTGCTATAGTAGTTTTTAAATTTAAAAAAATTAATAGTGCTTTTATTGTCTTAGGTGGGGCTTTATTAGGTTATCTACTCTTTTAATTTTTCTTATGTTTATTTATCATTTACTATGGGAGTTTCTTCCTTGCCATATCACTCCCAATCAAATAAGATACACCATAATCAATTTCTTTAGCTAGTGTCAAAAACACATAATTTAAGCTAAATATACACCCCGACAACACAATAATACCATAACAAGCATGACATTTCACAACAAAATACATCAAATTAAATTAGTTAACTAATAATATAAAATAAACACAACAAAACACCAAAAAACAAAACAAAAACAAACAAAGGCTAAAACTGATATTTTTACTAAAATATTCGCTCCCATCAATCAAAAAAACAGCTGAATATTTAACTTTTTAGTACTTTTTTAATACATTTAAAATCATTATATTTGATTTTAACCTAATTTGCTAAGGTGAGCTATTAGGTGAGTTGGTTTTTTACAAACAAGACAATTGATTGATTTAAAGATATTTACAAGGAGTGGTTCGAATCCTGCCACCCCGACAACAGAAAAATATAAAATCCGTAAATACTATGTGTTTACGGATTTTTTGTATTCAAAAGGAATTTATTGCGAAAGTTAGGGATCAGTAACAAAAGTTGGGGACTACGCAAAAAGTTTAGCTAATCTCTATAGGAAAACTTCGGATCAATCTCAAAAGTTGTGTTTAGGCATAAAGCTTAGTCAATCTGTATAAAAAGAAATCAATATCTCTTACACCTCTAAACTGAGCTCTGAATGCTTTA
>NZ_WSPP01000352.1:0-4979 GCF_009767705.1 Myroides sp. LoEW2-1
AGAATATTACAGATTTATATCCTCATAACTATAAAAAGGCAATCTCTGACGCTGTAGAATAATTTTTATACCTCACAAGATGTACTTGCTAGGGTGGATACTATAATACAACCATACAACTCAACGTACTACAATAAAAAAATCATCCTAAACAATTAGAATGATTTTCATAGTACCAAAAAAAGGGTTTACGATTTGTAAACCCTTTTATATATTCTTATTTTTCTAGTTATTCAACATAACTGGCATTACTAACATTGTAACAGATTCTCCATCTTCTAATCCATCAACAGGTGTTAAGATTCCCGCTCTATTTGGCAAAGACATTTCTAAGAGAATATCGTCTGATTGAAGATTGTTCAACATCTCAACAAGAAAACGTGAATTAAACCCAATCTGCATATCATCACCTTGATAATCACATGTCAATCGCTCATCAGCCTTGTTTGAATAATCGATATCTTCAGCAGAAATGTTTAATTCTGTACCTGCTACTTTTAATCTAATTTGATGTGTAGTCTTATTAGCATAAATAGAAACACGACGAACTGAATTTAAAAATTGTACTCTATTAATTAATAGTTTATTTGGATTTTCCTTTGGTATTACTGCTTCGTAATTTGGATACTTACCATCTATTAATCGACAAGTCAATGAATAATTATCAAAGTAAAACTGTGCATTAGATTCATTAAACTCGATCGTTACATCTGCTCCAGAAGACATTAAAATATTCTTTAATATAGTCAATGGCTTTTTAGGCATAATGAAACTTGCTTCATTTGAAGAAGAAATATCAGATCTTGAATATTTCACCAATTTATGAGCATCAGTAGCAACAAATATTAATCCAGAAGGAGAAAACTGAAAGAATACTCCTGACATTACTGGACGCAAATCATCATTACCTGCAGCAAATATAGTTTTGCTAATCGCAGTTGCTAAAACTCCTGCTGGCACCTCCGTTTTTGAAGGATCTTCTAAAGACTCAGCTTTTGGAAACTCCTCTCCTTGAGCATAAGCCAATACATATTTACCAACATCTGAACTTATTTCAATTGTATTGTTTTCCTTCACTGAGAAAGTCAATGGTTGCTCTGGAAACGTTTTTAACGTCTCTAACAACAACTTAGCTGGTACAGCTATACTTCCTTGACTTGTTGATTCAATCTCTAATGTAGCTGACATTGTTGTCTCTAAATCAGAAGCAGAAACCTTTAATATATTATTATCTAATTCAAATAAAAAATTATCTAAAATATGTAAGGTATTACTACTATTGATAACACTACCCAAAACCTGTAGCTGTTTTAACAAGTAGGAACTCGATACTATAAATTTCATATTACAATTATTTAACTCCGCAAAGTGCTTTATAGCTACAAATATATCGGATTATTATTAATAATAAAAGTGATTTTGTCTTACTTTTTCTCAAAAATGCGTTTTTTCAAAACTAAAAAAACAATTGAAAAAATGACAACAATCAGTATTGGTAAGATTAAAGCTAACATTTGAATTTTTGTATAATTCTGATACACTTTAACTTTGTCCATCATTGGGAATCTAACTTCTTTGGTACGAAGCTGTATCAACCCACTATCATCTAATAAGAAATCAACTGAATTCATCAATAACTCCTTATTCCCATATAATTTATTAGTCCATTTATCATATCCTAACTCCATGGGAGCACCTCTCTGATCCAATTGATTCTTTGCTAAATTACCATCTGAGAAGACAATTATTTTATTTTGTAGCCCCTTCTCTTTGAAATCACTCATTTGAAAAGGCAATACTCTATTCTGAAAAACAGATCTAAAATCTCCTTCTAATAAGACTCCTAAAATATAGTTTCCTTTTCCTTCATATACCTCTGGTCCTACCTGTTCGTTTAAAACATCAAGACTTATCTCAATAGGAGTTCCTACGGTTGACGAGTATTTTGAAGATTGCAATAAAACTGTCTTAGCAATGTTGTTTTTTAAAGTATCTATTGGCGATACGAAATCAAACTTAACTCCTTCTATATTTTTTATTATTGGATGTTTCCCCTCTGGATAAACAAAAGGAGAAAATTTCCAAATAAAATCCCCATACTGCGTCTCACTTCCTTGTTTTCCTATTGCTAATTTAATTGGAGCACCTATTTCATCTTTAACCAAGACAGGGTTTATTCTAACACCATATTTAAACAACATTTCCCCTAAACTTTGGTCTTTAGCATAAGCTAACATATTACCTGTAGCACGCAAACTATCAAAATCTGCTTGAACTTGATCTAACATAAAAATAGCCTTACCTCCACTGACAATATATTGATCAACTACTTGAATTTGTTTGTCTGTGAAATTTTTATGAGGCTTTGCTATTAAAGTTAAATCATATTCCTTCAGCTCATTTAAAGTCTTTACTGGATTACTTGCAACTGAATCTAAAGTAAAAGGAGCTATATAATAACTCTCTTTTAAAGATAATAATAAATCTGCAATATATACATCTTCTAATTCGTCATTTCCTCTTAAAACAGCTATTTTCTTTTGCTTCTCTTTTATTACCTTTTGTATTGCATCAATAAAAGCATATTCCAAGTGCTGAACAGAAGTCAATACTTTTTCTTCCGTATTCGCTCCTAACATATTTTTCAACAACTGAACTTTGGATGCCTTTTCTCCCCTCGAGACAATCGCCCACGGTAAAACCACTTGCTGGGTTTGAGTCCCTTTATCATTTACCGTGATAGAAACAGGTTTAATTCCATACTGAACAAGTTCATTCAAAACCTCCTCACTACCATTAGCCTCATCTAAAGGGTTTACAAATTGAAACTTTACATTCGAATTTACAAGTTCAAACTCCTCTAATAGTTGACGCGTTTCTAATTGTAACCTTCTAAACTCACCTGGAAATTTTCCTTCTAAAAAAACATCAATTATAATGGGGTTTTCAACCTGTTCTAATAATTTCACTGTTGCTTCTGACAAGGTATACCGTTTATCTTGTGTTAAATCGAATCGCTTGTAAACAAGACCTCCTATCAAATTGAGCAACACAATCACAACAATACATTGCAACAGTACTTTTAGATTTTTACTTAAATTACTTTTCATTATTTGCGCAATGTTTTTATTTTAGAAACTGTCATACTTAAAAATAAAAAAGCGATTGAAACAAAGTATATTAAATCTCTTGTATCTATCACCCCCCTAGAAATACTTCTAAAATGATATTGTACTCCAAATTTCTCTACGAATGTACTCTGCATTAAGCCTGCTAAAGCATCTATTCCCAAAGAGAAAAACAGACACAACCCCACTCCTAATATAAAAGAAACTATTTGGTTTTCTGATAAGGCAGAAGCAAATATTCCCATCGCTCCATACGCAGCAGAGAGAAACAATAATCCAAAATAAGACCCAAGTACACTTCCCATATCAAATTCTTGCCCAGGCAAGAGATAACTCTCTAAAAAGTAGACATATATAACAGTAGGTAATATCGACAAGAAAATCAAAAACAATATTCCAAAATACTTGCCTAAAACAATTTGCCAAACAGAAAGGGGTTTAGTTAGTAACAACTCTATTGTCCCCTGCTTTATTTCCTCTGACAAACTTTTCATTGAAACAGCTGGAATTAAAAAAGTTAAGACCAAAGGAGCTAAATAAAAAAACGGAGCTAAATCCGCAAAATTACTTTGCAATATATTGTAAGTTCCATCAAAAAACCAAAGCATTAAGCCATTGATCAATAAAAATACGATGATAACTAAATACCCTGTCAAACTACTTAAAAAAGAGCGGATTTCCATTAAACAGATGGCTTTCATTCTTAATATCTTATTTAACTGTTACTAATCTATCTACACTCCAAGCTTCTGCTTTTTCACTAAAAAGCGTTTTGACAAAAGGCCAAACTTCTTTAAAAGTACTTGAATGCCTGTAAGTATCTAAATCTTGCTCTGTATCCCAGTAGCTATATGTAAAAAAAATATTCTTTATATGCTTGTCCTGATACAACTCCAAGAAAGTACAACCTGGTTGATTCCTCACAACACTCTTTATTTCTTCAAAGTAATTCACGAATTCCTCTACCTTATCTTCGTGAAAAGTAAGCTTTACGATTCTAATAAACATCCTTAATTATTTTGTTATGTAATAGGTTCAACGGCAAATTCTATTGATATATTGTCATGTAGTTGAAGACTTAATAATGTTCTTGGAGATCCACCCGGATTATTAGGCCTAGAATAAAAGATTGTAATCACAAGTAAATCAAGGTCATTAAAAACAGCTAATAAATCACCCGCTCTATCTTTGAGCGTCATACTCTCTGTGACTTTAAAATCTGCATAGTATTTATTTAGTCGCGATATGCTATTGCTCTTAACGCGAATAACAAAGTCTTTTCCTCGGCCAATTTTATCAAATGCTTCCTTGGTGATATTAGTAATCAAATTGCCATAGGTGTCTTCATAGACAATTTTACCTGAGATTCTATTATCCTCTAAAATTAAAGAATCACTAATTCGATTTAATTTAGTTAAGCTCTCAACCTCAACCCCTAAACTTTTAAGCTTTCTTCCTTCAGATAACTGATAAGCACAATACACAAATAAATCATTTGATCTCAAACTTCCATCATTGTGAATGTAAACAGCACTTTCAAATCCATCAGAAGATAGCAATTGGGTTAAGACACCATTGTCTACTGTAATAAAATAATGCCCATTGTATTTCATACACACCGCGGGCGTACTTTCAGAAATAAAAGCATCTACAGCAACAATGTGAATTGTTCCTTTTGGAAAATTATTATAAGTGGCAGCAATAACAAAACCAGCTTCTTCTATATTATAACTAGTTATTCCATGTGATATATCTACTATATTACAATTAGAAATATTTGAATAAATCTTTCCCTTCAATGCGCCAACATAATAATCTTTGTATCCAAAATCAGTCGTCAATGTAATTATC
>NZ_WSPP01000353.1:0-11302 GCF_009767705.1 Myroides sp. LoEW2-1
GGAATAAGTTGAATATACCATGTGTTGTTAACTTAATGAAATCTTTTAGTATACTATATATAACACATGTTTTAATTATAAATATAAGAGGAATTTCTTCACTATATTTATTATTTATAAAAGAAACAAATGTATAATTGTATTAAATAATATAAGTATAAAATAAAAGCCCCTTAATTGGGGCTTTCTTTATTCAATTATTAGGGGTTATAATATATCTACACTATTCTTTTCATCTTCTAATCGTATTTAGGTACTCTAGGTTATCTTAGTTAGTATAAGCTTCTTTTTCAAAGGATATATTTCTATAGGCTTTGTCGTGATTTCTGAATTTTAGCAGTAGAAATAGATACTCTAATAAGTACCATATTAAAAAACCAATTACGAAAAGTCTTTTTTGCTGGCGCAGGTGTATTCTTTCGTGATTTAAAAGGATTTTATTCTGTTTATGTTCTTCTTTTCTGACAAAGATAAAAGGGTAGAGCGTTAATGCTGCATACCCTTTTGGGACTAGTTTTGTGACAACTATTTTTTCCATACTATTTCTGTTCTTTATTGAAATAGCACAGATAGTAGTACATCTGCTTTTCCTCATCCCAGCCTTTTTCAATAAACTGGTCTGCGCTTTCAGGGTTTACTAAATCAAGTTTGATTGTAATGTTTGTGTCCAGGTTAATCACGTTTTTGAATTTCTTGCGTGCTTCAGTAACGGCTTTGTTTGAGATAGGGAAGTCTGTAAGATCTTCGATACTATATTTTTCTCCATGGTCTACTTTGTAGTTTTTAAATTCAGCAGCTAAGTCTGGGTTCTCAATAACTTCATTTAAGAAATTTGTTTCTTCAAAATCATCGTTTTTTGCAAAGTAATTTACAGATCGATTCAAAAACATTACTTCCTCTTTTTTATCTTCAGCTGGAAGTACTACATCTTTAGC
Source organism: Myroides sp. LoEW2-1 (assembly GCF_009767705.1). Lineage (NCBI taxonomy): Bacteria > Pseudomonadati > Bacteroidota > Flavobacteriia > Flavobacteriales > Flavobacteriaceae > Myroides > Myroides sp. LoEW2-1. The sequence goes on from NZ_WSPP01000353.1 coordinate 936, forward strand.
GAAGTCTTGACAGAATTTAAGGTACTTCTTGGTGTGGAAGTTTTCATCTTCGAATATGTCTACAGATAAGAAATGCTCTAACCAATAGCGCGCATCGTATTTGTTGCTGTCGATAGTTAGAATCTTATATCCTTCTTCTTTTTCGTAGTTGAATATTAAAACACCTTTGTCTAATTTACCTAAGTTAATACCTTGCTCAAGGCGCATCTTTAGGTTAGATCCTTCTTTGTCGAATTGGATGAAATCTGTTTTGATTTCACTTTTGAAGATACCAATTGCGTCAACGATGTTGTTATCGATTGATACGTTAGTTAAGTAGGTAACATAAATTTCTCCACTTTTGATGTGAGGGTGGTTAGATTGTTCGTATAGATGTCTTGCAATTTCTTTTGATGTATCGTGTACATTTGATTCTGATGGTGCGTTGAATATTTTAACCACCATATTGTACAGCTCGTTGAATTCTAAATCCACATCGTGAGCAAATTTGTAGTAGTCTTCGTCTTTCTCACGGAATGGCTTAAAGAAGTATTCTTTTAACAGAGGTGCTATTTCGTCTGAAAGTTTGTACGGTTCTTCAGTCATAAATACACCTTCGTTTCTAGCCTTGTTGTTTACTTGGTGTACAGATAATGTTTCAATCTGTGTGTTGAATAAGTTAATCATTGTATTAAATTTTAAAGGGGTTTGTAATTATCCTCTAGACCATCTCTTCTTGTCTTGAGTTTTTTGTTCTTGTTCTTTTATTCTTCTAACTATGTAGTTAGCGACTACTGCTCCTCCATATCCTGTTTTTGATTCTGCATAGTGTTCCAATGCCCAAAAAATAACATCTTCTACCATATGAATATGTCCTTGTTCTTCTAGTTCTTCTAAAAGAATATCTTTTGCGACTGTTTCTGATACTGATTGTTTCATATCTAATATTTTGGGTGTTTGTAACTTATTTGTTTTACATTTAGCTTAAAGAGATTGCTTATTTCTCTCAATAACTCCTTGTTTTTAGAATCTTTTATAAATGCTTCAAACATTGAGGATAGAGTGATGAATGTTTCGATAGAGTAAAACATTACAGTTTCTGAAATAGTTCTGTTTTTAAAGTCCTGTAAAGTCCTCGTTTTTACAATTACAGAATGGAGGTCCTTTTTAGAATCGTAGATTAAATCAACTGAAACTCTTTTGTTTTTCAACTTACTAGAGTATTGTTTTACTATGAATATTGTTGAGTTATTATCCATTTGAAATACGTATTTAATTAATATCCATAATAATACATTACGTTATTTTCCCAATCGAATGTTTTATATAACCTAACAAGTTCAAATACTGCATATTCATATTTACAACTATTGGATACAGAAGTTCCTCTTTCAAGATTGTAAGGTCTTCTGTTATGAGCCCAGTCAAAATGTATCTGTTTCATATGTTCTATTATTTTATAAAGAGCATTTTGTTCTTCTTGAGTTATTTTTTCAAAATCAAAAGAACGTTGTTCTTCTAACCCTATCCATCCAGATTTTGCAGAGTTTAAAAAGTCGCTATTCTTTCTTGGGTACTTTTCTTGTATGATATCAGGAAAGAAAGGGACTAACATATCTTGTTGGTACTTCTGAACTTTTAAAGAATAGTAATCAATGATATAGGCTAGAAATTCTTTTGTAACTATGTGTAAATCGTTATCAGAAGAGTAATATTCTTTTATATCTTCTTTTTCAAAGAATTGTTTTACTGAAGTTTCTGGAGGAGTAAAATCTGTGTATTTTACAAATTCATACAATTCAGTACCTAAGTCATATACACCAACATGCCCATTTTCATAGATATCATCTTCATTGTAAACTTCTCCTTTATATTCGAATAACTCTTTTAGAGTCATTGATTTAATTTTGTTGTATTCTTCTTTAGGCAAAAAGCCTATGTAGGTTCTATATCCCATGTCTATCTGTCTTTATAAAAAGCCACTAATACTATTCTTTCTCCATGTGTTATTTTAGCAGGATACTTACTATGAAATAAATTAGAGCTGTAGGTTAATAATTTGTTTGGCTCACTGTGGAATACTTGTCGGATATTCCACTTCTTCCAATCATTTGAATCTTCTGTAATTAATCGGTCAAATTCTTCATTGGTTACATCTTTTGGGAGTTCTAATCCGTGAGTAATGTGTTCCCAAAAAGCAGTACCATTTTCGCTTGCATTTCCTTTAGGATTGATAAATAACACTTTTGCGAGTGCTGTTTTTTCTCCTTGAATAATGTTGTCTGCATGGATGCGGAGGTCTGTATCAAAATCAGGCAGTGCTCGCCTAATAAATGTTACTATTAACTCATGTTCATCTTCTTTTAGATAGGGCAGAATGTTATCTGGTACCTTTAGAAAATCAAACTCTTTCTCGCCTAATTTGACTCGTTCAAAATGAGTGTTTAGGCAATAGTCTTGCAGTTCCTCAAATACTTCTTGAGGAAGAAAATTGTTTTCGATATGTATCATTGGAATGTTTTTTTAAGAAAGGATGTAATTCAATACAGCGATTGCTGTTGCAGTAACTATTAATAAAGTTGTTTCAAACTTTGGGTATTTGGTTTTGTTACTCATAGCTAAATATGATCTAAAATTGATAACTGATTCTTTTGAGCAATCTTCTCTTTCTCCTTTCGTTCTTTGTCTTGAGCTATTTTCTTGACAATTCCCATAATTGACTTTTTATCATACTTGAATGCAGAAATAATATCTGTTAGATCCATGTAGTCTTCTGGAGATACAGCAGCAAATGAATCAAGCATATTTTGAACGATTAGTTGATTGTCGTATACAGTGTCTTCTGTACTTGTTTTTATAATGCTTTCAAAAGAAACCATGTATTGCATTAGTAAATCACTGGTTCTATTTAAATTGTTTTTCAATTGTTTTCCAATCGCTGTTTTTGAAGGAAAATTACTTGATGTAGCATCAATTTCAGCTTTAACAACATCACATAGAAAAGATGTTTTTAATAATTTGCCATGTATTCCTGCTTTTAATTCACTTTCAGTCTTAGTGATAACTGTCGCTATAAGGTTCAGTTTGTTTATAAAGCCGATCGCAATTTTTTCAGTAGGGCAGAAGGTTGCGTTGTAAAAGTTTTCGTAATAGAATTTGTCTCTCGTTTCGTAAAACTTTTTGTAGTTTTTACTTTCTGGATTATTGTTTTGAATTAAGTAGTATTTAGGATTGTTCATTTTAAACAATAGTTTAACTGTTCAGTATTCCTGAACTGTTGGTTTGACAATAATTTTTTGAGATTATTCACAGATGTTATAAACTGATTTACATTGAAAATCATCAGTATCCTCAAACATGTCTTCAGTAGCATGTCTGTCCTTGCTGTATTTTACAACTGAATCTATCGGGGTTATTTTCTTTTTTACACCCTCTTTTTTAATTCTGTATCGTGGAGGGACTGTGTCTGGTTTAAAGAAAGTGCTGTTTGCTAAAGCTTCATTTTCTCTAATTTCATTAATTCTTTTTTCGTCGTTCTTTATAATTAGATCTATTTCACTCTGTTTACACATAACACAAGGATAACACCCTACTCGAGAGAATCCTTTAAAATACATGGGATTAATATCAAATCCTCTATTTAAAGAGTAGTATATAACTTCATCTCCTGTTGCATTAAAAAAAGGACGTTGTATTGTATCATCATATTTTTTACACCATTCAAAAACGTCTTTCTTCCGGTATGTATGAAACTTAGGGTCTTCTTTCCCTTGTTCTAATCTTAGTTTTGCTTTAGATAATTTATTTTTCTGGACTAAAGAAAGTGTTTTCATATTGGAATACTTTTCTACAATCATAGAATTTGTCTGATAAGGTTGGAAGTAGTATTTAAAATATCTGCACACTTCTTCCATTTTAGATCTTTCTGAACTCTCATCTGCTCTAATACCTTGTACTATTATCAAGTTTTCTGTTTGAGATAAAACATAATCAATCATTGGTTTTACTTTTAACTCAACAGTACAGAATCTTGATTGTGAAGAAGGGAACCTTCCCTTCTTCACAGCCATATCGACCATGCCATCATATTTAGAAGAAACTAGACTTGTGAACTTTACCTCTGATTTATCAACTAAGTAATTTATATGATTGTAGGTGATTTTAGATTCCCATTTAGTATCGCAGAATACAGATTCTATATTTTCAACTCCATATTTTTCAATAGCCCAAAGAAGTGAAGCTTGACTGTCTTTACCGCCAGATAACGGAACTATTATTTTCATTTTAAGCAATAATTTATCTGTCCGAGTTATTTCGGATAGTGTTAAACAATAATTTTTTTGTTGATTTTTAATTAAACCATTCATCGATGTTTTTACCTTCATCGATACGTTTTTGGAAGACTCCTTCCAGAATGATTTTGTGTAGTTTTATTTCAATCTTTTCACTTTCGTTTTGTTCTACTTGTGAAATTATTTGTTGGATTAGAGAACGACTATATCCAGATTGTAGTGGATTGTTTAATTCTTCTTTGAGTTCTTTTTCTACCAAACTTTTGGCTTCTTCTCTTTTTTGAGAATACCATTCTTTGAGTTTAAGCGACGATTTTTTTGTTGGATAAGGAATAATACCACGAAGAACTAATTCTTTAAACAAGTGGCTAAAAGGGGGCGAAATTAACTTGTTTTGTTTGTATTCTTCGAATAGATTTTTAATTCCGTTGTCTATTAGCTCTTTTTTTTGACTTTCTGAAACTTCTGGCAGAAGGGAGGCAGATGGTAAAACAGTTTGTTGTGTGATGTTGTGTTTTTGCTTTAAATCCAATTTCCAGGCTTCGTACTTTTTTAAAATTTCAGCAGCATATGCTGTATCAAAAAGTTGATAATGTTCTGTTACTTTGTCATACATTCGCATTCGTTCAAGTTCAAAGGCTTTATAAATTTCCTCTGGTCTCAAATGAGAGTAAATCAACATAAACATTCTTGATATTTCTTCAAGCATCAGCGGATCTGTTTTTTCTTTCATTCCGCTCAGAGCAATTGATTTGATTAAAACTTGAGTAAGCAACATGGACAGTGAGTCATCACTAAGACTTTCTCTAATCGTTTTGCTTAGGTAGGTTTTCTTTACAAAGTTAATCGGAGTTGTTAAGCATTTGTTTTCTAACTCGCTCAGTTGCTTCATAACCAACTGTGGCATTGTGTTGGATTGTATCGATTGATTGACGACCGATAAATCTTTCTTGTTGTTGTCCATTCTTATTTTGATTTTGGTTGTTGAAAGTGTTTTTTTCCCATGTACGAATTGCTGCTTTCCAATCTTTCATTTTGGTTTTACCTACCATCCAACCGTTGCTTTCGTAATGGTCAAAAAACTTCTCTGGGTTTACTTGGTTGTTTCGCTCAAAACAGTATTCTCGAATTTCTACTATTGTTGGCTTTGAAAACCTTTTTTTTGGCGCAACTTTTTTTTGGGAAATTTCTTCTGATTTTAAATCTGTTGAATTGACTTCTTCAAAAACAACCTCATCGATATTTTCTATTTTGGTTGTTTTGTTTTTTAATTCTTTTTCTAAAAGAATATTATCTTCTATTTCTCTTTTACTTTCTCTTTCTCTTTCTCTTTCTCTTTCTAAAGGTGGGTTGTTTTGGGTTGTTTTTTTGGGTTGATTGGGTTGTTTTGTTGCGTTATTATTACCCTTTGGAGCACCTCCTTTTTTGCCATTTTCTCGATTAGAAATTGCTCTTTTTAGCCTCTTGTTTACTGATGTAGAAGTAAAGTTTTTTCCTTCTAAAAGAAACTCTTTTGTTACAGCTTCCCAATCTGAATTAGTTATTTCGGTTCTTAGTCTATTTTGTAATAAATCTTTATTATTACTAAGGTATCCGTTGTTAGAATACATGATAAATAAACACTCTAAGAACAAGTATCGTTGAGTAAGGGTGAGAGTAAAGTATGTTTCAGAGGTCCACCAATCTTTAGGGTAAAATGTGAAACCTAGTTTTGTACTCATTTTTTAGTTTTTACAAGTTTACGTGTTCGTGCATCCACTTGAACCCAAGTGTAACCTTCTTCTAGCTTTTTAGAATCATCATTTTTATGTTGTTCAGCTAATTGTTGTGCTTTGCTTTTTTGCTCAGCAACTTCTTCCCATATAGATTTAGGCTCTTTTTCAAGAGCCTTTTTCTGTTTTATTTTCTTTGTCATTCTTAATAGTCTTCTCTATTCCATTCAATACTAATTGAATCGTCATAATCTGTAATCTGAACTTGAGCAGAGTAAAGTCTAAAAATCTCAGCTTCTATACCTCTAAGGCCTACCATTTTGCTAGGTGTAATTTCTGATTGATTTCTGTCAAAATAATTTTCTTTCATTTTGAATGAAAATATCTTTCCATACCTTGTGTCAGATGTACTAAAAATAAATCTTACAGCACATTCTGAATCATTCTTATCAGGTTCTATATCCGCACATACCTCTATCCAATTATATCCTTCGTTATGGATAACATGAAACGAAATTTCGCCACTGTAATCATTACTATACTCCATTGCTGCATTTTTAAATAAGTCAGCTATCTCGTCAAGTGATATTGTTTTCTTATTTACGAACCCAACAATACTTTGAGTCATATCTAATATGGGTTGTAAGTTTACTTGTTGTAGAAGGTTATCATTAATAGTCTTTGCTATTAGTGCATTATAGTCTATCAAGTCAAACTCTTGTAAATTGACATTTATAGTTTCTTCTATTTTAGTCTTGATGTTTTTAGCTATATCTCCATAACTTCTAAATGTATCTTTAATAATATCCTGTATCATTTCAGATACATGCTTTTCTACCATTTCTGGTAATTTTTCAGATATTACTTTATTTACAGCTTCTTGTGTTACTTCGTTTAAATTCATTGTTTTAAAAATTAAAGGGGTTTAAAAATTAGCTTAAAAAGGAAGGTCGTCTTGATTTTCTGTAGTAGCCCAATTTGACTGATTACCTTGGTTGAATCCTTGTTGTTGGTTTTGTTGAAAATTGCCTTGTTGTTGATAAGCATTCACAGCAGAACCTTGTCCATGGTATTGTCCACCTTGCATATATCCTTGTTGATCTTGGTATTGTACTTGATCTTGGTTTACAGCTTTAATAATTCGCCAGCCTTGAATAGTATTGAAGTACCTTGTTTCGCCTTGTGGACTTATCCATTCACGTCCTTTTAGGTTTATATCTACTTTTACAATATCTCCTGGTCGGAAGTTATCTAGTAATGATACTTTATCTTGGATAAACTCTACTAGAATGTGTTGTGGGTATTGTTCATTTGTTGTTATAACAAATTCCCTTTTTTTGAAAGTAGCACTAATATCTTGTGTGTTTCCTACTAACTTTATAGTTCCTTCTATGTTCATATGTATTACCACTTCTAATCCAAGTGGGAAGTTTTAGTGTATTTTAGTTCTTCTTCTAACTCTTCAACTCTTTGTTTTAGAGAATTGATTTCTTGTTTTAACTCTTGTTTGGTTGGTTCTTTTTTGTGTTCACAATGACAATCTTCTATGTCTTTAGAATGAACAGTACCCCAACACATTGGAATTAATACTTGTTTGTTTGTTATTTTATGGGTAACATAATAACATGCTCTTGGTACTTTAGGACAAATCCAATCATATGGATTATAACCCTGTACTTCCATATCCTCCATTACCTCTTTCAGTAGATTCAAAATCATCTACTTCTTCAAATCGAAGCTTGATGATTCGCTCTAAAAACATTTGAGCGCATCGTTCTCCTATTTTGTAAGGGAAAGGTTCGTAGATTAATTCGGGTTGCTTGTTCTTAGTAAATAGGTTCTTGATTGCATTCTTTAGGTTGTAACCAATAGGTAATGCTCTAAATCTGATTTGATATTCTCCTGTGAAGTCTGGGTCTCCTTGACTTGGACTATTTTGCATAATCCAATTAGTTTTAGTGAAACTAGACCTTGGTACAAATACTACTTTATAGTTTGGTGGTGGTTGAAACCTTAACCCTAATTTTACTATTACTAGGTTAGGAGCCAGTTGTTCAATATCCATTACATACAAATCTCTACCTGCTGCTAATGGAGTTGCTCTGCGTGGAAATCTTTGTTTATCTCTTGTGTAAGGGTTTGTTTCTCGCATTGTTTTTAATACTACTGCTTTTGGTTTGAAAGCAAGTTGTATAGATCCTCTATTCTCCATTGTTTGTATAGTTATTAATGTTAATATTCCAGATTCCTAATTTCCCTTTAACTTCTTCTATTGGTTTATCATAGAAAACTGCATTTGCAAGTTTCCAATGATATACATATTCTCCTTTGTCAGCCCAAATTGAAGAACTGTTTTGTACACAGTCAACTATATCTACTTCTCCTATGATACATCCAAGATCAAGTTTGAATTCCTCTATACAATTAGTAGCATCTTCTCTTTCTTTAGAGAGTCTAGAACTAGTGTCTTTTACCTTAGAAGCGTGTATGTAAACACGTCCTCTAAATTTAGTCTTCCAGGTTCTATTCTCGATATCTTTAATACCAAGGGCGATTAGTTCCGCCCAAGGTTGTTTTACAGATAAAGCTTTAGTTATTCCAGCCATTTGATATTTGTTTTAAAGTTTCTTTTTCTTTGTTTACAAGCCATTCCCTAGCCATTGTTATACGTCTAGTCATGTGCTTTATATCATCTTCTGTAAGAGTTACATTGAATGATTTATTTCTCATAAAAGGAGGAATTGAAAAATCGAGTATGGTAGAGTAGAAGTCGTAATATGGATATTCTTCTTTGAATTTAGCGATATCGAATATCATGTTTCGCTCTAATTGTTTCGCTTCTTCAATAAATTCTTCACTTGGATTATCTATATCAATTACATTGTGTTTCCACTGTAATTGTTTTAATTCATCCATTAACAAGTCGTATGGAGCATTAACAAGGCAATAATCTAATTCACTTATTGTCTTGGTTTCTAATTCGGGAAAATCATAAGAATGTGAGATCCACGAATAACCTTTTAATTGCCATTCATACAGTGTTGTTAGTTCTGCTTTTTCAAAAGATTCTAAGTCCCAACTTGTCTTTGTGTCCTTTATCTTCTTTTGTAGGTTATCTGGTGTTCCTTGTAAAAAATAGTTATGAATATGTTCATCATTTTTACGATAGAAAAAGTTATCTCGTTGAGAAACTAAATCAAGAGCATCCTCTTCGCAAACTGTTCCTTTTGTTAGGTATTTGTTTTCTAAGAAACGTTTTCTGTTCCAGAATTTGTCACGAAATACTTCTTCAAGATATGTGATTGCTCCAGTAGGAAGTTCGTCGCCTTTGTTTTGTTTGTCTAATAAAAAAGCAAGTCGATTATCCTTGTTTTCTGTCCACTTAACTTTGTTTCCATTTGCATTAATACCATAATCCCTTTCGTTTGTTAGGTCTTTTATTTCGGTTACAATCTTTAAAGATTCTTCTTCACTAGGAAGGTTAGTCATGAGTTTTCCAAAAGAAGAGCATCTTGCTCTCCAATTAGTGAATATTAGGTTTTCTGTTTGCATAGTGTGTTTTTATTTAATAACCAGTCCATTTACCTGTTTTACTATGATGGTTCATTACCTTTAGTAGTTGCTCAGTACTAGAACAAGCTAGTGGGCAATCATTAGTTTGATAATAGTGTCCGCCTTCTTCGAAATCTCTACATTTTTGAACAAGTATTTCTTGTCCGTTATCAAGTTTGTGTGTTTTCCAATTATTACTTGCCATGTCTTTTATTTATTAAAGTGTTCTTGAATTTTTGACCAACCAAATTGATTTTTAAGAAGCTTCATTGCTTTGTCTAATGAGTAGGTAGTTTCAGTAAGGTTGTTTTGCTTCATAAAACTGTCACAACCCATTTTACAAGCTCCTGTTAATAGTCTGAACTCTGATACTGATATTGATTTTTTTTCTTTAATTTCTTTAACTAGATCTTGTACTTCTAGATTCTCTTGTAAGAATTTAAAGTTTACATCTTCAATAGCTTCTTTGATTGTTTTTCCATGAGCAAAGTACTTATCTCTACTAGCTACATAACACTTTTCTTTTTTGTTAAATAATGATCCTTCATAGATAGTAAACTCGTCTCTTTTCTTTTTAGAACGAATGATTGTTGCTATACTGTCAATCATTTGTATTTTATGATTTGATTGAGTTAGTATAACATTGTTTTCAAACGCCCCGGAACCGATGTGTGTTACTGAATTAGGGATAGTTACTTCTGTAAGGTTGTTCCCTCGAAACGCCCCGGAACCGATGTGTGTTACTGAATTAGGGATAGTTACTTCTGTAAGGTTGTTCCCTCGAAACGCCCAATCGCCGATGTGTGTTACTGAATTAGGGATAGTTACTTCT
>NZ_WSPP01000354.1:0-2525 GCF_009767705.1 Myroides sp. LoEW2-1
CTATATAACTAATTATCAAAACAATAGTCATACAACTAAGCATGGACCACAGACTTTGTAAAAATTAGATAAATCATTTCAAATCCCTTAATTATAATCAAATAGCCTTTAAAAACTTCCTTAAAGCGCACAGTCTTAAAGAGGTTCATATAAAAAAAACTAAATAGAAATTGGCTCTATTTAGTTTTAATGAAATACTTACAACTAATCAATTGCAAAGTGAATAATATATAATTACAATTTAACTAAACCTCTATCTAAGATTGACAAAATGATTCTTGGTTTTGTTTAATCATAGGTTTTAAACCTAAGTTCTCCAACATGACCATATCTTTATTCAACGCTGGGTTAGCAGTTACTAAAAGCGTTTGGTTCTCACCTGCAAAAATAGAGTTTGCCCCTGCCATAAAACACCAAGCTTGTTCTACTTCGCTCATCTCAATTCTTCCTGCACTTAAGCGTACCATTGTCTCTGGCAAAACAATACGCGCTGTGGCAATCATACGCACCATATCCCATACCTCTACTTTAGGTAAATCCTCAAGAGGAGTTCCCTTTATACGAGCCAAAGCATTAATTGGCACAGATTCTGGATGCTTGTCCATCGTTGCCAATGTAAGTAACATCGAGACTCTGTCACTTGTTGATTCTCCAAGGCCAATAATTCCCCCCGAACAAACAGTAATTCCGGCTTTTCGCACATTATTAATTGTATTGATACGGTTGTCAAACTTCCTTGTAGAAATAATCTCGTCGTAGAATTCCTCTGAAGTATCAAGGTTGTGATTATATGCATACAACCCAGCTTGTTGAAGTCGCAAAGCTTGTGATTCTGTCAACATCCCTAAAGTACAGCAAACCTCCAAGCCTAATTCGTTTACCCCTTTAACCATATCAATTACCCTATCAAAATCTTTGTTATCCCTTACTTCTCTCCAAGCTGCCGCCATACAAAAACGAGAAGATCCTGCTTGTTTTGCTTTTTTAGCATGGGCTAAAACAGTTTCAGTAGGCAAGAGTCTTTGAACTTTAATATCAGTATGGTAACGAGCCGCTTGACCACAATAAGAACAATCCTCAGGACACCCTCCTGTTTTAATTGACAAAAGTGTACTTATCTGTACTTCATTTTTGGGATGGTACGCTCGGTGTACACTTGCCGCAGTATAAACAAGTTCAAGTAGCGGCATATTGTATATCTGTTCAATTTGTTGTTTTGTCCAATCATGGCGCACCTTTACCGTTTCTAATATAGCATTCATAATAAGTTTATTTCGTTATGGGTCAAAACTAAAGATAGCAGCACAACAACAAATAGTCCACTTTCAAAAAAACACATAGTCCGGGTAAGCCTGTGGGCTTTGAATAATAGATATATAAACAAAATGGGATAGCATCTATAACAAGACCTCTATCCCATTTTTATAAGCACTCTAACATTTTTAAAAATTTGGAAAACACTATACAGATACAACAAGCTGCCAAAAAAAGACAGTTATTACAACTTATTGAATAAAGCTGATTACAAAAAAGAAAACACAGTAACAGCCACTAAATCAATCAATAAAACTTAAAAGTAATAAAAACGGGAGAACATCACTTACACTGTTCTCCCGTTTTTTTGAAAAAAACACTTTATCACTTGTATTGTATAATTGAAAAAAACATACTTTGTGCTAGCAAAGTACTATCAAAGTAAGTAAGGCCCTAATCTTTTTTTAAAACATACCTAAAACGAAAAAGTTTTAATAGATAATTACTTAACTTTGATGAGACAAAATTCAATAAATTAAACTAACCCCCATAGGACATTTGTCCCTAATGTGATAAAAAAATGTTAAGAATAAATATTAGCTTCTTTTCGTATATCGAAACCCTTGCAAACACAGATGTTTTCTCGGATAAAATTTTATTGCAAAAATATAAACCAAAAGAATATTTATTGCATCAAGGCGATCCTGTAACCAAAGTAATAGTTATTAATGAAGGCATTACAAAATGCTTCATTACTGAGGAGAATGGAAAGGAATATATTCCTGAGTTTTTGAGCACTGGTGAGATTATGGGTGAAATAGAAATAATGGGGAAAAAGAACTGCCTGGCTTCTGTAGAAGCCATAAGTGAAGTGACAGCCTATATTATTCCACTCTCAGTATTTGAACACTTGCTTAAAACTGATATAACCTTCAACAATGCACTATTGGAAGTTGAAGCCCTTAGGGTATACCACACCAGTCAAAAGGCTTCATTTCAACAGCTTTACACGGTCGAACATGCCCTTGAAAAGCTATTGGAATTACAAGAAAAGCAGCAATTAAAGATTTCTAAAGAAGATATGGCCTCTTATTTAGGCATTACAACACGTACGCTAAATAGAGCCCTTAAAAAGATATCTGGCGAGGAGTAAAAGAATTGTAAGAAATAAAAAGAGGGTGTCCCAAAAGGTCACCCTCTTTTGTATTATATAAAACGTTACTTTTCTCTTAGATTAAAAGTTCTTGCAATTAAAACGAGTTTTAGACTTA
>NZ_WSPP01000355.1:0-810 GCF_009767705.1 Myroides sp. LoEW2-1
GACTCTAAATTTGAAAGTCAAAAAGACATTGCTCTATTACTCGAAGATAACTCTTTCAAGGATTTCACTTCAGATCTTAAAGAAGATCATCAGAATTGGCTGAGAAATCATCCCGATTTAAAAGTAGTTAGTATCGATGAAATGCAAAAGATAATAGTAGATTTTATACAATAAAAAAACACCTCACAATTAAAATTGTGAGGTGTTTTTTTTACTATTGAATTACCGTAGATATTACTCTACATCAAACTCAATTTTAGATATTTTCAAATCCTTACCTTTTCTATCAAGATGGATTCTTTCTTTTACTGTTTTTGTCTTATACTCTACAGTATAATCAAAAATGAAATCTTTTGTTTTCTCCTTTTTGTTGTGCTCTGTTAATTTCCAGTCAGCCATTTTAAAACTTTCAATAGGTCCTAAGCTGTCATGTCTTTCTTTTATTTGACTTGTTAATGCCTCTACATCTTGAGCAGTGAAACTTTCGCTATCCACGTAATTAGGTAAAGAATCTAATTTCTGATTTGTAACAAAGTAGTAATACATACCAATTACAGATTCACCAGCTCTCTGATCTCCAAGAGACTTACTTTCTTTTGTATTTTTACAAGCACCAAAAGCTAATGCCAAAAATAGAATTGTAAAAATTTTCTTCATAAGGAACAAATTTGCGTTAATCAATTACACTATTAATATTATTCTTTTTTATTTCTATTATAAATTTAATAAAAATTTATGATTTAAACAAATACCTCTACCAATTAATTCGCCCTATACAGTGCCATTTTAATGCAAAAGTTAGCATAAGAT
>NZ_WSPP01000356.1:0-903 GCF_009767705.1 Myroides sp. LoEW2-1
TTGTAAACACTGGTTATTTTGCCGAATAGCCAGTGTTTTTATTTAATAATAATTTTATTGTTTTTAATGGTATATTCTATGGCAAATACTTCATTGAAGTATGTCATTATCTCTTGTATTGTTTTATTATCAAATGAAGCTGTAAAGAAAGTATTTGCTAATTCTTTGTTTTGATTAATTATCTCTACATTAAAGCTTCGTTCCAAGGTTTTAATTATTTGATCAAAGCTTTGGTTTCTGAAGATTAATTCTCCACTGATCCATCCTAAGTATAGTCGGGTATTTACATTTTCAACTTGGATTTTTGAGGTAGAATTCTCTAGGCTTACTTTTTGTCCTGGTGTAACTTCTGCTTTTTTATCTTGTTGTGAAGTACTTGAAAACTCAACTTTACCATGAGTTAAAACAAGCGAAGTATAGTTCTGTTTTTCATATTCAGAGAACAAGAACTTAGTACCAAGAACTCTAACTTTTGCATTTTTTGATTCAACTAAAAAAGGTTTATCACTTTTTTGTATTTCAAAATAGGCTTCACCTGTTATAGAGACTTCTCTGTTTTTAAGATTTTGAAAACTTGTTGGAAACTCAATGCTTGTTTGTGCATTTAAAAATACCTTTGTTCCATCTGAGAGAACCAATGAAAAGGTTTTACCTTTTGGTACAATAAGCTTATTTAGTTGCATTTGAGTAGTACTTGGATCAACAGTCATTGTTTTATCTTCAACTTTAGCTAGTGCTTGACCATTTTCATCAAATATTGTTTCACTATCTGTATCATTTATTTGAATTTGTTTTCCTTGAGAGGATACAATTGTTATACTTTCTTGATTAATATTAATAGACTGCTTTGTTAGGGAAAAAGGCTGAAATACAATAGTTAAAACACAAGCTATTATTGCAAAG
>NZ_WSPP01000046.1:0-14194 GCF_009767705.1 Myroides sp. LoEW2-1
ATACTTAAAAGAATCATTTGGCTAATTACGAAGTAATTAATAATTAATTCGTGTAAAATAAGTAAATTGATTTTACTCAATATACTTTAACATCCTGTATGTACAACCTATTATATTTCAAAATATTCAATATAGTATCTTAATATTTGAATTCAAACATAATAAAACTATATCTAATTCTATTACGGAAATCCGTAACCCCCTCATTTTTTTGAGTCTATCTACGATTTCAACAAAACTATCGACTTCGGAGTAGTTTTCTAGCCCTCTGCAAGAGCAAGTCGTTTTGATGGTGCGAATGTAATTTCGAGTGCCTCAAAACATAACTTGCTGTTACTTTTACAGTAACTAAATTTACCAATTTTACAAAGTAAAATCTAAAGTGATTTCATAGTAATAAATCACCTACTATTTGACACTAAAATGCCAAGTGTTACCACAAAACGCCATAAATCAGATTCAGCTGGTTTATGAAGTTTCTTTGTATGTATAATCATATTTGCATAGGTAGATAGATCAGTCACAAAGCACTGAGGTGTCTAAAAAAGTAAGTAATGAGGTCATTACGCGCATTAGTATATAATTAGAGATACACATAGTTACAGAGACATCTGTTGTGTGAAGTATAAGCGTAGCTATTCAACTATTTATGTAAAGTATTGCATAGAAAAGTATAAAGCTAAATAGGTAATTAAACACTTAACTAAGTAAAGAATTACTGATGTAGATGACCACAGACTCACTGATAGATTAATGTATCTATTTACTTATTCAGATAGCTAAATACATACAATTATGAAAACAAAAAAAGAACCAATCTTTGTTGCTTTCTCCTCTCAAAAGGGAGGAGTAGGTAAAAGTACATTTACCACGTTAGTGGCAAGTATTTTACATTATCAGATGAATTACAACGTAGTTGTCTTTGATGCAGATTTTCCACAACACAGTCTTGTGAAAATGAAAGAAAGAGATTTATCTATCGTTATGGAAAACGATGTACTTAAAAAACTCGCTTATAAACAGTTTACAACGATTCATAAAAAAGCCTACCTAATATTACAAGAGAAGGCGGATAATGTATTAAACGCAGCCAAACAGTTTTTAAGTGAATCAACTGTACCAGTTGATGTAGTTTTCTTTGATTTACCAGGTACGGTTAATACTGCTGGAATTCTAAACGCATTGTCGGGCATGCATTATATTTTTACGCCTATCACAGCCGATAGAGTAGTGATGGAAAGCACGCTTGTTTTTACGCAACTTTTGCGAGATGTTGTGATGAAAAAATCAGAAACAGCAATACAAAGTATTAATCTATTTTGGAACCAAGTGGATGGGCGGGAGAGTACTCCTTTGTATAACATCTATAACCAAGCCATTGAGGAATTAGATTTTAGTTTGATGCAAAGTCATATTAAAAGTAGTACCAGATTTCGTAAAGAGAGTGAATCAACAAGCAAACTTGTTTTCCGTTCCACTTTACTACCTCCAGATAAACGTCTGAGTAAAGCAAGTGGTTTAGACCTTTTTATAGAAGAATTTTTAGCAATCATCCAATTATAATACCATGAAAAAAGAAGACAAAAAACAACCGCATATCGATGAAGAACTAATGATGAGTCTAATGGTAGATGGAGTGAGAAAAGAAGGAATCAAAGAACCACTTCAGTTAGATATTGAAAAAGTAGAAGAACAGAGAAAGACAGAAGATATTTCATTAAATAAGAGTCCTGTTTCAAAACAAAAGAAGCAAACAAAGCAATCCGTTGAAACAGATTATGAGAGTATCTTTTTTAAAAAATCAGATACCAATGCCAGAGATGGTAAGACAGTATATATAAGACCTGAGTTTCATGAAAAACTCACTCGTATTATTCACATAATAGGTGAAGACAAAATAACGATTTATGCCTATTTAGATAATTTGTTAGACAATCACTTTGATGAGTTTGCTCAGCAGATTACTAAGAGTTACAATGAAAAATATAAACCAATTTAAAACCAAAAAATCATGAAAAATCTATTCAAAAAAACAGAAGCAAAAAACGATACTAAAAAATATGAGAATCAGTTTTTAACTAATCGATTACCTGTAAATAGTAAAGGAAAAGTGGTGTACATCCGCCCTGAACACCATGAGGTACTCATTCGCCTTGTTCAATTATCTAAAGAAAATAAAACAACGCTCTATGCCTATATTGACAATATCTTAGAACAACATCTTAAGGATCATTCAGATGATATCAAGGCTTATTTCCAAGAACATTTTAAACCAATTCTGTAATTTATGGAAATAGTTATCATAATCAGTCTTGTACTTGTTATCACTCTTCTGTTATTAGATAAAAATAAAACCAGTAAACAAGAGAACCAATCTAAAGCAGAAGAGCCTCCTTTTAAACAAGATGTACCCGTTAGTATTATAGGAGAAAGTAAACCAGTTGTTCTAAAACAATCGCTAATGAGTCAAACAGATGGTGAACTTGATTTAGAAGAGGAAGAAAAAGAACTAAGCAAGAATTTAGAACCTTTAGATAATGAATTTACTGAGCGAGTCAGTATGGATGAGCTTAATAGTTTTGTGAACTCTATTGAACAAGAGTTAATTAATGAGACTATAGTAAAGACAGCTCAAAAAATAGAAGGCTCAGAGTTATTGGAACTACTCCAACAGGCACTACCTGATTCAGCTAAGACAATAGCAAAGTTATTAGATCAATCATTAAACGAAAAATCACCAAAAAAGGAAGAAGTAATAGATAGTGAAGATTTTAATATTAATGATTTTGTGTAAAGAAAAACTGTGAAGGCGTTATAGTAAAACATACTTAACGCCTTTTTTATTACATCTTATCGCCATGAGTATCCACTAACTTCCACAATCAATCTCTCAAACCGTTTTAAAAAGACATTTACCAAAGTATCATGCAAAGGGCATGATTATAACTTAATAAATGTCATTTTTATGAAAACAAAAACAATCAAACAAAGGCTATTCTTACTACTTATTGTACTAAGTAGTTTGCCACTCTTAGCTCAAGGAAACGGAGCTGCAGGAATCACAGAAGCTACCCAAATGGTCACTTCTTATTTTGATCCAGCCACTAAACTTATCTACGCTATTGGAGCTGTGGTTGGTCTTATCGGAGGAGTAAAGGTGTACAACAAATTCTCTAGTGGTGATCCCGATACAAGCAAGACAGCGGCAAGCTGGTTTGGAGCTTGTATCTTCTTAATTGTAGCTGCTACCATTCTACGTTCATTTTTCCTTTAAAACATACGCTTATGAAAAAGTATAGTATCAATAAAGGCATTGGAGCGAGTGTTGAGTTTAAAGGACTCAAGGCTCAGTACCTGTTTTATTTTGCAGGCGGACTATTAGGAAATCTAATTTTTATTATGGTTTTGTATATGGCAGGGTTAAACAATCTTATTTGTTTAACCCTTGGTCTTGGACTATCAGGTTATCTTGTTTACAAAGTGTTTTCAATGAATAAGAAATACGGCCAGTATGGTCTTATGAAACTTCAAGCTAGAAAATATTTTCCAAAGTATATCATCTCAAGAAAAGATTTTAGAGGGTATTTCAATAGAAATTTAAAACTAACGACCTATGAGAAATACAGCTAAGACAAACACCCTTGAGCGGATGTTTCCGATTTTGTCGGTTGAAAATAACTGTATTGTTTCCAAACAAGGAGATATTACGGTTTGTTATAAAGTCATCTTACCTGAGATATTCACCATCTCAGACAAGGAGTATGAGACTATTCATAGTGTGTGGCATAAGGCTATAAAAACATTGCCTGAGTTTACTGTGATTCACAAGCAGGATTGGTTTGTAAAAGAAAGTTACCAGGCTGATTTTAAAAACGTAGAACAAAGCTATCTAAGTAGAAGCTTTGAGAGGCATTTTAATGAGCGTCCCTATCTGAATCACAGTTGTTATCTATTTATTACTAAGACTACTAAGGAGAGAATTAAAAGCCAAAGTAACTTTTCATCACTAACAAGAGGAGAACTTATTCCAAAAGAAGTAAGAGATAAAGACACTATTCAAAGCTTTTTGGAAGCTACGACTCAGTTTGAGAAGATTGTAAATGACAGTGGACTTATTCACTTAACTAAACTATCTGAAGAGAACATTATCGGCTCAGAAGATAAAAGCGGACTATTAGAGCAGTACCTGACTCTAAGTCCTAATAAAAGAGGAAGTCTTCAGGATATTGCTATAAGTAGTGAACAGGTTAGAGTAGGAGATAATCGTATCTCTTTACATACCCTTTCAAGTACAGATGATTTGCCAAGTGAAGTATCATTTCTATCTCGCTATGAGAAGCTGTCAACTGATAAAAGCAGTATGGCTTTATCGTTTGCCTCACCTGTTGGACTCTTGCTTAATTGTAATCACATTTATAACCAGTATCTGTTTTTAGAAGACAGTGATTACAATTTAAAACAGTTTGAAAAGTCTGCTAAGAATATGCACTCACTTGCTAGATACAGCAGAGCGAATCAAATTAACAAGCAATGGATAGAAGAGTATTTAAATGAAGCGCATAGTAAAGGTCTAACATCCGTTAAAGCTCACTTTAATGTAATGGCTTGGTCAGATAACCCAAGTGAGCTTAAACAGCTTAAAAACGATGCAGGAAGTGCAATCGCTTCTATGGAGTGTGTACCAAGACACAATACAGTGGATGCTGCGACACTTTACTGGGCAGGTATGCCAGGGAATAGCGCAGACTTTCCAAGTGAAGAGAGCTTTTATACTTTCATAGAACCTGCTTTATGCTTTTTCTCTGGGGAGACAAACTATCAAAACTCATTATCTCCCTTTGGAATTAAAATGGCAGATCGGCTTACTGGTAAACCAATTCATTTAGACATCTCAGACCTACCCATGAAAAAGGGTATTATCACCAACCGCAACAAGTTTATCTTGGGACCATCAGGAAGTGGTAAGAGTTTTTTTACCAATCATATGGTAAGGCAGTACTATGAGCAAAATGCGCATGTACTGCTTGTTGACACAGGGAATTCTTATCAAGGCTTATGTGAGCTTATTAAAGCAAAGACAAAGGGGAAAGATGGGCTGTATTTTACATACACCGAAGAAAACCCAATTGCGTTTAATCCTTTCTATACTGAAGATGGCGTTTTTGATATTGAAAAAAGAGAGAGTATTAAAACGCTCATTTTAACTCTTTGGAAGCGCGATGACCAGCCGCCCTCACGAGCTGAGGAAGTGGCGCTTTCAAACGCAGTTAGTGGTTATATCCAAAAACTTCAAACAAGTAATTTAAAACCAAGCTTCAACAGTTTTTATGAGTATATCAAAACGGATTACAAAGCTGATTTAGAACAAAAACAGGTTAGAGAAAAGGACTTTGATTTAGCTAACTTTTTAAATGTGCTTGAACCCTACTTTAAAGGAGGCGAATATGACTATTTATTAAACTCAGAAAGTGAACTTGACCTCTTAAACAAACGCTTTATCATCTTTGAAATTGATAGCATAAAAGGTGCGCCCGTCAAGGTTGCATAAGAAATGTCCTTTGGCAAGGACTAGGTTAGTGTTCTTTGAGAAACCTATCATCACTCGGCTTATCTGAAAGGGAAATTAACCAGACAGGGAGTGTAGCATGCCGAGAAGACCATAAGTCAACTAGTTATCAAGTTGCGACTGAATGGACAGATGAAAAGACAGTTATGAGGATAAAGTCTGTATTGATTGAACGATAATCCAAGCGGTTTTAGCTGTACCTGCGACGTTAAGATAACTATACTCGTCGTACTGTGATTCACTTTTTCCAGTCTTTGAGGAGAAGGTGCAAGAACTAATCACAGCGCAACTACAATATGTAGTAAAGGATGAAAGTCGTATCCGACACTCTGTCGTGCCATAGACTATATAGTCTAATTGTTCTTATGTATACAAACGGGGATTACCTATAACAGAACGCCGATTATAAGGCTATAGGGTTTGCCCTTGAATATCTGGAGTGGTAACGGAGCTTCCGTAGTAGTCTGAGCAGGATAACGACCTGTACATGGCAAAGGGAAGCAGTTAAAGTAGTTTTAATACAATTAACGAAAAATGTGAGAGACATTATGAGAAATTCAGAAGGAGTATTAAACAGTCTTGCCAAACACAGCAAGCTATCAGCCTATAAGTATGAAAGGCTTTATCGTGTTTTGTTCAACAAACAAATGTACTACGTTGCCTATCAGCGTATTTATGCAAAACCGGGAAATATGACACCTGGTTCTGACGGAAAAACTGTTGATGGAATGAACTTAGTTCGAATTGAAAAACTGATACAATCATTGAAAGATGAGAGTTATCAGCCCCAACCTTCAAAAAGGATTTATATCCCAAAGAAAAATGGGAAAGTACGTCCACTAGGAATACCAGCTTTTAATGACAAACTGGTGCAGGAAGTGATAAGGATGATTATAGAGGCTATTTACGAAGGACAATTTCAAAATTGTTCCTATGGATTTAGACCTAATCGAAGTTGTCATACTGCTCTGGCGCAAATTCAAAAGACATTCAACGGAGCGAAATGGTTTGTAGAAGGGGATATAAAAGGATTCTTTGATAACATTAATCATCAAGTTATGATTGATATTTTAAGAGAGCGCATCTCTGATGAACGATTTATTCGTCTAATAAGAAAGTTTTTAAATGCGGGATACATTGAAGATTGGAAGTTCCATAAAACTCGAAGTGGGACACCACAAGGAGGAATTATCAGTCCAATTCTAGCTAATATCTATCTAGATAAATTGGATAAGTATGTAATGGAATACATCCAAAAATTTGATAAAGGGGAGAAGCGCAAAACAAATAAAGCTCGTATTGAATATGAGTACGGAAAAAGACTTGCTGTGGTAAAACTAAAAAAAGTAATTGACAAAGATGAAAGAAAAATAATCATCAAACAAATTAAAGCTTTTGACAAGGGAAGGTCCTTAATCTCATGTGGAGACGAAATGGATTGCGATTACAGAAGAATGAAATATGTGAGATATGCAGATGATTTTATAATTGGAATAATTGGGAGTAAACAAGATGCTCAAAGAATCAAAGAGGACATTAAGAGTTTTCTTGAATCTAAGTTGAAACTTGAGTTATCAGAAGAAAAGACTTTGATTACCCATTCAGAAAAGTCTGCTAAATTTCTCGGATATGAAATCTATGTTCGTAAATCTAATCTAACTAAAAGAAATAAAGTAGGTCATATAAGAAGAGCCTTCAATAAAAAGGTGTATTTAAAACTAACTACAGATGTGATGAAAAAGAAGTTGCTTGAATATGGAGCATTGAAAATTAAAACACACAATGGAAAAGAGCAATGGAAACCCAGAGCTCGAGTTCAGTTTATAAACAATGATGACCTTGAAATTTTAGATAGATATAACTCAGAAATCAGAGGTTTCTACAATTACTATTCAATAGCTAATAATGTTTCGATGATAAGTGCCTTTAAGTACATTATGGAGTATAGTATGTATAAAACATTAGCACGTAAATACCGAACAACTGTTGTAAAGATTGCTCGTAAGTACAAGCAAAACAATGTGTTTACTGTACACTTTAAGAATAAGAAAGGCGAAAATAAAATCAGAGTCTTTTACAATGATGGTTTTAAACGCAAGAACCCAAATCATCAGTCATGGTTAGATAACAACATATCACCATTTAGCATCACTACAACTAGTCTAGTTGATAGGCTTAAGGCTAATGTGTGTGAATTGTGTGGAGTTAAGGATGGAAATTTACATATGCATCATGTAAGAAAACTCAAAGGTTTAGATAATAAAAAACCTTGGGAGAAACATATGATTGCAAGACATAGGAAAACTATTGCCCTTTGTCCTAGATGCCATAAACTGACCGATATGGGAAAGAAAGACTGATACTTTAATGGAGAGCCGTATACGCTGGAAGGTGTACGTGCGGTTCGGGGGCGAGCATTTGGAAACCTACCATAGAAATATGATAAGGCGCTGGGTGCTTAGCCTACACCACAAAATCCTGTTTCCCATAGTGACTATTATCATCATGGAGGTATTTATAAATAAGATGAGACGTCTTAAAGGACAACGCAAACTCATACTGATAGAAGAGGCTTGGAAGGCTATAGCCAAAGAGGGGATGGCAGATTATCTACGCTATCTTTTTAAAACTGTTAGAAAGTTCTTTGGAGAGGCAATTGTGGTTACCCAAGAGGTAGATGATATTATTCAATCCCCGATTGTAAAGGAGAGTATTATTAATAACTCTGATTGTAAGATTCTACTTGATCAGCGCAAGTATATGAACAAGTTTGACGATATACAAGCGATGCTTGGACTTACTGACAAAGAAAAAGCTCAGATACTTTCAATAAACCTAAACAACAATCCTAACCGCCTTTACAAAGAGGTATGGATTGGTTTGGGTGGTATGCAATCAGGAGTCTATGCTACAGAAGTAAGCTACTCAGAATACTTAGCTTATACCACAGAAGAGACCGAAAAACTGCAAGTTATGAACTTGGCTAAAGAACTTGATGGTAATGTAGAGATGGCTATAAAACGCTTAGTACAAGAAAAACAAGAATAATAAGATTAAAAAGTACTCTAACCCAACTTCTTTAAGAACAAAAAAGAGTAGACAATCAATTAAAACATATCACAATGAAAAAACTATTACAGGTAGTGATGGTAGCTATGCTACTTATTCTACCAATAAAGAACTATGCCCAGTGGGTGGTTACGGATCCCACAAATTTGGCATCAGGCATATTAAACAGTGCTAATGAAATTATACAAACTTCTTCAACAGTTAGCAATGTAGTTAAAAACTTCAAAGAAGTAGAGAAAGTCTATAAACAAGGGAAGGAGTATTACGATAAACTCCAAGCAGTAAACAATCTTGTCAAAGACGCAAGAAAAGTACAACAGACAGTGCTTTTAGTAGGAGAAGTTTCAGAGCTGTATGTCAAGAACTTTGGCAAGATGCTTAATGACCCAAACTTCTCTGCACAGGAGCTTGTAGCTATTGCCAATGGGTATTCCGTATTACTTCAAGAGAGCACAGAGCTTGTCAAGGAGCTTAAACAGATTGTAAGCGCTTCGAGTCTTTCTTTAAATGATAAGGAGCGTATGGATATTATAGATAGGGTTTACAAAGAAGTAAAAGACTATCACAACCTTGTTAGTTATTATACCAGAAAAAATATAGGTATCAGCATCTTAAGATCGAAGAAGAAAAATAATACCCAAAGAGTACTTGATCTCTATGGAACCTCGAATCAAAAATATTGGTAGTTATGGGAGATAATAATTTACACGAGGTACTTCAGAACCTCTATTACGATATGATGCCGCTATCAGCCCAGATGGCAGGGGTGGCTAAAAGCTTAGCGGGTCTTGGTGCTCTTTTTTACATTGGTATTAAAGTATGGCAATCCTTAGCAAGAGCAGAACCTATTGATGTATATCCGATGCTCAGACCATTTGCTTTGGGTATTTGTATTATGTTTTTTCCAATCCTTGTTCTTGGAACTTTAAATACGGTTTTAAGTCCAGTTGTAAAAGGTACACATCAGATATTAGAAAATCAGGTAATTGATATGACTTCCTTACAACAAAAGAAAGATATTTTAGAAAGAGAGGCTATGTTACGAAATCCTGAAACAGCTTATTTAGTCTCAGACGAAGAATTTGATAAAAAGCTTGATGAGCTTGGTTGGTCTCCTTCTGATTTAGCTGCTATGACAGGAATGTATTTAGAGAAATGGCAATATGATTTTCAAAAGAACCTAAGAGATGGTTTTAGAGAGATATTAGAAATGCTCTTTCAAGCAGCCGCTCTGGTTATCGATACCATTCGGACATTCTTCTTAGTGGTACTCTCCATACTTGGTCCCATTGCCTTTGCTATTTCAATATGGAGTGGTTTTGAATCTACACTTTTACAGTGGCTCACGCGGTATATCAGTGTGTACCTCTGGCTACCTGTAGCGGATTTATTCAGTGCTATGCTCGCTAAGATTCAATCGCTAATTATCGAAAGAGATATGCAGATGCTTGCAGATCCGAGCTATGTTCCAGATACGTCTAATACTGCGTATGTCATTTTTATGATCATTGGTATAGTAGGATATTTTACAATCCCTACAGTGACAGGATGGGTAATTCAAGCTGGAGGCGCAGGAAACTTTATGCGTAACATGAATAAGACTGTATCTACTACTGGTAATATGGCTACAGCAGGAGCAGGGGCAACAGTAGGTAATATTTCAGGGCAACTAATTAAAAAATAAAAGTATTATGGAATTTAAATCACTTCGAAATATAGAAAACAGCTTTAAACAAATTAGACTCTACGCTATTGTATTTGCTGTAGTTTGTCTTATAGTAGTAGGATTCTCTATCTACAAAAGCTATGATTTTGCCAAAGAGCAACGAGAGAAAATCTATGTGCTTGACAAAGGTAAGTCACTCATGCTTGCCCTGTCTCAAGACGCAAGTATAAATAGGCCAGTAGAGGCAAGAGAGCACGTAAGGCGTTTTCACGAGCTTTTCTTTACCCTCTCACCTGAAAAGGCAGCTATTGAGGGTAATATGCAAAGAGCGTTTAATCTATCTGATAAAACAGCCTTTGACTATTATAAAGACCTACTTGAAAAAGGTTACTATAGTCGTATAATTTCAGGGAATATTCAGCAAAGGGTAGAGGTGGATAGTATTAAGATAGATTTTAATAAATATCCCTATAAGACAATGACCTATGCAACGCAGTATATCATACGATCAAGTAATCTCACTAAAAGAAACCTTATAACAAGTAGCCAGCTTGTCTCAGCAGTACGCTCAGATAATAACCCTCAAGGGTTTATTATCGAAAAGTTTACCGTTGTAGAGAACAAAGACTTAGAGGTTGTTAAACGCTAAAAAATAAGATTATGAATAAGCTACAACTTCTAAGACATAGTTATTCCAGTAGATTACAAGTCTACTGGAATGACCTCTCTATAAAAAGACAACGAGTTTTATTACTTACTGTATTTACCCTTTATGGTCTTGTTTGTCTTTTTATCGTAAAAATCAGTTTTACGTCTAAAATAATAAGTAACCAAGAGACACGAAGCAATATAAAACCTGTAAAGTATTTGCTTGATAGGCAAAAGATAGAATCACACCCAACTAGTAAAACTAAGAATTATGAATCAAGATCAAAAATCAAATAAAACCCACCAAGTACCCAAAGAAAATAAGGTCATTCAAAATTTGATAGAAAAACACAAAAAGCACATAGTCTTTGCTTTAATAGGCATTGTGTTTTTAGGGGCTATGTACCTTTTGTTTAAACCAGAAGAGAAGGAGTTTATCACTCACAATGATTCTGTGCCTGAGGCAACAACCCAAGGGATGCCAACAGATAAAGTAAAAGCTTATGAAAAAGAGCTATGGGAACAGAAGCAACAGGAAAATGAAAATCAGATTCACTCCTTAGCAGATTATTGGAATGAGCCTCAAGATGAGTCTAATATTACTTATAATCATAAAGATTATAATGTAGAACCTACTTATACGCCCTACGAGCGGTCTTATCAGAACTACAAGCAAACTCAAGATGTGCTTGGTAGTTTTTACAGCAGTACTGAAAATCCTGAAACCGATAAGCTTAAAAAGCAAATAGAAGAGCTAGAGAAACAATTAGAACAAAAAGATACTCCAACTGCTATTACTATGGATAATCAATTAGAACTTATGGAAAAGTCTTTTCAGATGGCAGCTAAGTATTTACCAGGAGGGCAAAACCAAACAGAATTATCACTGTCAAGTCAAGCTACAAACGCCAAAACAATCTCAAGTAAAAAACAAGTGATAACTGTAGTTGATAAATCTAATAAAGAGATTGTATCCTCACTTGTAAAGCCAATGAGTTTTCAGGATTTAGTATTACCAATTAATTCTGAAAACAATCAAATTTTTTATACAGCTGAAGGAGAGCCTAAAGCGGAAACCCACAAAAACAGTATAAGAGTTAGTATCAAAGAAGATCAGGTTATTATAAACGAAGGTTACATTAAACTAAGACTTTTAGAAAGCATCATAATAAATGGAGCTTTATTAGCTGAAGCAAGTACACTCATTGCCAAAGTAAAGGTAAACAGTGGCAGGCTTGAGCTAAGTGTAAATTCTATTAAGATAGAAGAGACCATCATAGAAACAGAGCTTATAGGCTATGATAACTATGGGCAAAGAGGACTTGAGGTATTAGACCTTCAAGAAATAAGCGACTCAAAAGAAATCATAGCCAATATGGGACAGACCACAGGCACAAGTATTTCGATGAGTAGATCTGCATCAGATCAAATTGCAGGAGACTTAACCAAAGGATTTATTCAAGGGGTATCAGGGTATTTCTCAAAGAAAGTAAAAGCCCAAAGAGTAACCTTAAAACAAGGACAAGAGCTGTTTCTTGTTCATAAGGAATAACAATCAATAACCAAGTAAAATCAAATCATTATGAAAACAATCATAAAATATATATTACTGTGCTTACTAACAGTAAACATAGTGACGGCTCAAGAAAGTATTCAATCTATTAATCTATCAACTGCTGAGGTAGCTCCTTACAAGGTAGAACTCACCCAAAACAAAACGACTCATATTCTGTTTCCAAGTAGTATTGAATATGTGGATTTAGGCAGTAATGAAATTATAGCTAATAAAGTAGAAGCAACATCAAATGTTCTTCGCTTAAAAACGATAAAAGAAGACATCACGCCTACAAATTTCACAGTTATTACAAATGATGGAAAATACTACAATTTCAATGCTACCTACAAAACAAAACCAATACAATTGAGTTATGACTTAACCAAGTTTGAGAATCAAAATAACAAACAGCAAAGCGAAGTCTTGTTTCAATATTTAGGTAAGACAGCTCCAAGTTTAGCTGACCTTTTTATGAAAGCTATTATCAAGAAGAACAAGAAAGAGCTAAACATCAAAAGCAAAAATTATGGAGTAGAAGCAAGGTTAAAGAGTATCTACACCCAAGATGGTAAGCTCTACTTTCACTTGTCTATAAACAACAAGAGCAATTTACCATACAAACTAGACTATGTCAGCTTTAAAATTAAAGACAGAAAAACTACAAAACGAACTACTATTCAAGAAGTAAGTTTAAAACCAATTAGAAGCTATAGTGATTCTCAAACAATCAATAGTCAAAGTAAACAAGACAATGTCTTTATATTAGATCAGTTTACACTGTCTGATAAACAAATGCTTTTGATTGAGATTAAGGAGAAGAATGGGGTGAGGAGTCAGGTTTTGAAAGTAAAGAGTTCGGATATTTTGAAATCAAAAATAATAGTTTATTTAAAATTTTGATTAACCATAAAGCCCTATAAAGGGCTTTATGCATTATACCTTGTTATAAGATAAATAGTTTTAGTAATTCTTGTTTTTTTATATTTAAGTATTGACTCAAAATCTAAAGGAGTTTACGGATTTCCGTATTGTACTTAAAAAATAGTTTTATATGTTTGGGAAAATTTTGTATAATTTTTTTTTGATTTTTAATTTAAAAATATATGGCATATAATAAACTACTTTGGAAGAAAAGACACCGTCATAGATCTGATATTTCAACTTATTTGACACATTTAACAAAGGAAAATAGGGATTTAAATGTATTCCAAGTATTGAAAAAAATATTAACAGATGAAATAATTATAGGTAGCCATAGTAATGGATATATTATAGGAGACTCACCAGTAACTTGTTTTCAAGATATTCCTCTTTATGGAGTTTGTCAGAATACATATCATGAACAGATGAATAGGGAAGAGCTAGGAGGAGTTTTAAGATATAGGCCTATTGGTTTAACATTTGAAAAAGATTATGTATTTTCCAAAGGAGCTAGACCTGTAATGTATGAGAAGAGGGAGGTTGCTAAAGCAATATTACCAGAAGTTGAATGGTGGCGTATAGTAAATTATGATTTATCAAATGAAAATTTAATTATTGATTGGACTCATGAAAGAGAGTGGAGAATGAAAGGGGATTTTAAATTTGAAATAAATCAAGCAATTATTATTATGCCGCAAGGATTAAATTATCAAGAACTTGTTGAAAAACTTGGTGAGGAAATACTAAATCATATAAAAGGTGTTGTAAC
>NZ_WSPP01000004.1:0-40483 GCF_009767705.1 Myroides sp. LoEW2-1
ATGATAACGGAGGTAACTTTATACTTGAGTAAGTAGCTCCACCCAGGCAGACTTTAGTCTGCTTTAACAAACTATGGACTTTCAGTCCATAGTGGTTTATTTCTAAAAAGCGTAATTTATACTGAAATAGTATACTTCATTTCAAAAAGTGTTCATGTTCAAGTTTAAAGTATTAATTTTACATTTCAAGTTTAAAAAATATATAAAATGCGTGTACATTTTATCGCAATAGGAGGGAGTGCAATGCACAATTTAGCTTTGGCATTACACGATAAAGGTGATCAAGTGACAGGTAGTGATGATGCTATCTTTGAGCCATCTAAATCAAGATTACAAGAGAAGGGACTTTTACCTGAAAAGGAGGGATGGTTTGAGGATAAAATAACAGCTGATATTGATGCTGTTATTTTGGGAATGCATGCTAAGAACGACAATCCTGAATTGATTAAAGCAAAAGAATTGGGTTTAAAAATTTACTCTTACCCAGAATTTATATATGAACACTCAAAGAATAAAACAAGAGTTGTAATTGGTGGATCTCATGGGAAGACGACGATTACTTCAATGGTTTTACACGTAATGCATTATCACGATAGAGAAGTTGATTATTTAGTTGGAGCACAGTTAGAAGGTTTTGACAGGATGGTGAATTTAACAGCAGAAAATGACTTTATGTTAATTGAAGGTGATGAGTATTTATCTTCTGCTTTAGATCTTAGACCTAAATTTCATTTGTATCAACCTAATATTGCCTTGTTGAGTGGAATCGCTTGGGACCATATCAATGTGTTTCCTACATTTGAAAATTATGTAGAGCAGTTTAAGATTTTTATTGATAAGATTGTCAATGGTGGAATACTTGTGTACAATGAAGAAGACCCTATTGTCGAAAGACTTGTCGAAGAAACAGCTAATCCCATTCGAAAGATAGCTTATAATACTCCTGCTTATTCTATTGAGAATGGAATTACTTATCTTGAAACTTCAGAGGGACCTATGCCGCTTGAAGTTTTTGGAGCACATAACTTAAGTAATTTGAATGGAGCCAAGTGGGTATGTCAAAATATGGGAATAGATGAAGATGACTTTTATGAAGCAATAGCTACCTTTAAAGGTGCTTCTAAGCGATTAGAAAAGCTATTCGACAAGGGTGGGACTATCGTCTATAAGGATTTTGCTCATTCACCAAGCAAGGTGATTGCAACCACAGAAGCTGTAAAATTGCAGTACCCAAATAAAAAAGTTATTGCATGTCTTGAACTACATACTTACAGTAGTTTGAATGTTGACTTTTTGCAACAGTATAAAGGAGCCTTAGATAAAGCTGACGAAGCAGTTGTGTTTTATTCTTTGGATGCATTGAAGATCAAACGTATGCAAGAGATTTCCTCTGATCAAATGCTAAGTGCTTTTGCAAAAGAGGGATTGAAAACTTATACTAATGCTGAAAGTTTTAAATCTTACCTTTATGCTTTGGATTTATCTGATACTGTATTGTTATTTATGAGTTCTGGTAACTATGGAGGGTTAAATATGGAAACCTTTATTTCAGAAAGATTACAATAATTTTATTTTAAAAGTATAAATACTTAAAGCTTCTAATTGAATTCTATTAGAAGCTTTTTTTATAACGATCCGCAAGTTTTAACAGGCTTGATTTTTGTTGCTCTTGTACAAGTGTTAATCTAATATGTATGGAGCAAACTAATTTTACTATTAAACATTGGGCAGAAGATGATAGACCAAGAGAAAAATTGATTCTCAAAGGTAAGGCTTCTTTGAGTGATGCAGAACTTCTCGCTATTCTGATTGGATCGGGAAGTAAGCAGGAAACAGCAGTGGAATTATCAAAGCGATTATTGCAATTCTATAGCAATAACTTAGCTTTACTCGCAAGACAAGGAGTAAAGCAATTAACCACCTTTAAAGGGATAGGAGAAGCTAAAGCTGTTTCTATTATAGCGGCCTTAGAAATTGGTCAAAGAAGAAGATCTGCAGATCAGCTGACTCAGGATCAAATTACTTGTAGTCAAGATGTATTTGAAATTATGCAACCTGTTTTAGGTGATTTAGATCATGAAGAATTTTGGGTTTTACTTTTGAGTAATTCGAATAAGGTTAATCACAAATTATCTTTGAGTAAAGGAGGAATGACGGGAACAGTTGTCGATGTTCGCATTCTTTTTAAGTCGGCTTTAGACTATCGCGCAACAGGATTGATTCTTGTTCATAATCATCCTTCGGGTAAGCTAAAACCAAGTGAGGCAGATATTGCGATTACCAAGAAGATTAAGGAAGGTGGGAAAATCATGGATATCTCTTTGTTGGACCATGTGATTATAACAGAACACAGCTATTATAGCTTTGCGGATGAAGGTTTAATGTAACTTGTACAAACAGTATTTAATTTTAAGTCTTACTTTTGCAGTTATTAAAAATAACGAGTTATGAATTATCCTTTTAAGGACAAGACAGATATATTTTTTGATTTAGATCATACATTATGGGATTTTGAACGCAATTCGGCTTTGGCTTTTGAACAAGTTATCGACGAGATGAAATTTCCCTTTTCTATTGAAGACTTTCTGAAGTTTTATGTAGATATCAATGCAACATACTGGGATAAATACAGTCTTAATCAAGTGTCACAAGAGGAATTGAGAATTGGCAGAATACGCGATACGTTTGACCAATTAGGTTATTCAACTACGACTACAAAACAACTTGAAATGGGAGATAAGTATTTGAACTATTTACCTAATTACAATTATTTGTTTGATGGGGCTATCGATCTCTTAGACTATTTACAAGAGTCCTATCGTCTACATATAATTACAAATGGGTTTAATGAAGTTCAGAACAGAAAATTAATAAACTCTGGTATCTATGATTACTTCCAGACAATTACAAACTCTGAGAATGCTGGGGTTAAGAAACCGGATCCTAAAATATTTCAATACGCGTTATCTCAAGCACAGGTTCACGTTGGCAAGACTGTCATGGTAGGAGATAATCTCTTAGCAGATATCGAAGGAGCAAGGAGTGTTGGTATGGATGCTATTTACTATCATCCTCAAGAAGTTGTTAGTGATAAATCTCTTGTCCAAGTGCAAGAGTTACTACAAATAAAAAACCTGCTTTAACAGCAGGTTTTTGGTTCTATATATATTAGTATTCATATTTGATCTCCCATCTGTTTTTCAGAAATTCACGTGTACTCTTTTCTCTTGCATTATCTCCTGGTTCATAAAATACTGTACCACTTAAATCATCTGGCAAGTATTCTTGAGTGATGAAGCTGTTATTAAAGTTATGCGGATAGTCATACTCCTCCCCATAACCAAGCTCTTTCATTAATTTTGTAGGAGCGTTTCGCAAGTGGATTGGAACAGAGAGGTCTCCAAACTGTTTGACTGCTTGTTGTGCTTTGCCAATCGCCATATAAGAGGAATTGCTCTTGGGAGAAGTAGCCAGGTAAATAGTACATTGACTCAGTAATATTCTACTTTCTGGATAACCAATGACAGATACAGCCTGGAATACATTAGTTGCCATAATCAGTGCAGTCGGATTAGCTAATCCTATATCTTCAGATGCGTGAATTACTAAGCGTCTTGCTATAAACTTCAAATCTTCACCTCCTTCAATCATCCTGGCTAACCAATATACAGCACCATTGGGATCACTTCCTCTTATGGATTTGATAAAAGCAGAAACTATATCATAGTGTTGTTCTCCTGTCTTGTCGTATAGTACAGTATTTTGTTGTACTACTTTGAGCACCATCTCATTATTGATTTCTATATAGTCACCACCTGTAGCATTGATGATAAGTTCAAAAGTGTTTAGCAGCTTCCTACCATCTCCTCCCGAAAGCCTAAAGAGAGCTTCGGTTTCTTTTAATACTATCTTTTTTGTTTTTAACACCTCGTCTTGGGTAATTGCTCTTTCTAACAAGGCTTGTAAGTCGTCTTTGCTAAAAGCATTCAAGGTATAGACTTGGCATCTGGAAAGCAGTGCAGGGATAACTTCAAAACTTGGATTTTCAGTAGTAGCACCTATTAAAGTAACCCATCCTCGTTCGACAGCAGCAAGTAGTGAATCTTGTTGTGACTTGCTGAAACGGTGAATCTCGTCAATGAATAAGATTGGATTTTTCGTCGTGAATAATCCTGTGTTTTGCTTGGCTTTCTCAATTACTTCTCGAACATCTTTTACTCCTGAATTGATTGCACTTAGCACATAGAAAGGACGTTCGCTTTGTTTAGCAAGTATTTCTGCCAATGTGGTTTTACCTGTACCTGGAGGTCCCCAAAAAATTAGGGACGGTATAAAGCCCATTTTCAATTGGTTTGTTAGTATTCCATTTTCACCTACCAAGTGAGCTTGGCTGACGTAATCTTCTAAGTGATTTGGTCTTACTCTTTCTGCTAATGGTGCATCCATCATAATCATATTCTTAGTAATTGTAGAAACAAAAATACAATGCTTTTTGAAACTTCCTTTCATTCTTGAAAAGACTTTGTTCGATTAATTAAAGTACTGCGGTTAGTAGCCGGAGTTTTGAATGGATTTTATGAATAAATGTCTTACATTAGTTTTATGAAGAAAGTGCCTGCCTTTTCAATAAACATCATTTTATTGCCCCTATTTTATGTTTTATTCATATGGGGTGCCTTTTGGTGTGATTGGACTTACTTCTTAGAATTGTATGAATATGGTGTGTATCCAAGGACTTGGTCTGGGTTAAGGGGAATCTTTTTTAGTCCTTTTATTCATGGAGGGTTAAAGCATTTGTACAATAATTCGGGTGCATTGTTTATTCTACTTATCATCCTGCAGTATTTCTATAAGAGGCAAACGTGGAAAGTTGTTGTTTTGGGTATTCTGCTGTCGGGATTTGGTACTTGGTTGTTTGCAAGACCAAGTTATCACATTGGAGCAAGTGGTCTTGTTTATGTGCTCGTCAGTTTTATTTTTTTTAAGGGGATGCAGACGCGTTATTATAGATTAATGGCTGTGTCGTTAGTCATTGTAGTCTTGTATGGAGGAACTGTCTGGTATATGTTTCCATCTGTAGAAGAAGGGATTTCTTGGGAAGGTCACTTGAGTGGATTTATCGCAGGTTTAATTCTTAGCTATGTGATTGAAGAACCTGAAATACCTGAGAAATACTATAAGTACGATTGGCAAAAACCTAGTTATGATGCCTCGCAAGATCCCTTTATGCAGTGTTTTGATGAAAATGGTAATTTTATTGTAATCCCGAAGGAAAAACCTATTGATTATTCTAACTGTTATCGACCTACTTTACCCATAGTTTACGTGGATTACCTTCAGAAGTATAGGGAGTATAAATAAAAAGCGTCTTCTAAAAGACGCTTCTGTAATTCTTAATTGTAAACTTTATTGCCGTTTCAAGTATCTCTCCCATATTGTTACAATACTTAAAAGCTTTTTCATGAACAAAGTCATACATCTCCATTTTTAATTGGTCAATGTGCTCTTTAGGAGCTATTGTATCTTGTTTCATGACATTGAGTATGTCTTGAATCCTGTCTTGATTACTTATAACCCTTCTCACTAATACTGAGCGAATCTCTTTTCTATATTGTTCTATAGAAATATCTTTAAACTTATCTAATACTAATTGTACGATTGTGTTATTCTCTTTAAAGAATTGAGGTAGATAGAACTTTAGATTGCCCTCATAACATTGTTGATCAAAGTCAATTGGTCGTATGCGATAGACAACGTGATCAAAATCGTGAGTGGGAATAATGACATAATTGTACGAACGCATATCACCTAATAATCCAATTAGACAACGCTCGTTGAACTTTACGTATTCCTTTGCGATTTGTGATTTTTCTAACTCAGTACATTGAGGCAAATACTCTTTGATGAACACATCTCCTGGTATTCCCATGATGTGTTCTTCAATCAATGTATCTTTGTGTACAAGGTAGTTTACGGTATTTGGAGACATCATTTCTTCTAATTCTAATCCGTAGATACGAGAGGCATCTGCTTTTTTGACGTAGAAATTAGTATAGATGTCATTTAATTTGTTTCTAATTTTAATGCGGAACGGTTGTGAGTTTCCAAAAGAACAAAAGTCTATGGTATCTACCACCAAGTGCTCTAATAGGGTCACATCTCCATCAGAATGAAGTAAAGTGTACACTTTCGCAAGATTGGCTTCGATTTCTGCATATTCATGTTCTGGATAATAAACTCTGTACCACAGCGTGTCATTACCAAATTTATCTTCCACGCTTACATAGCCACTAAAGCGCAACAAGTCCTCATATAAAATACTAATCTTTGTAGTACGTTTATACTTTTTAAGGTACCTCGCTAAATCATCTGATACAGGATAGCTTGGTTTGCGCATTTGTCTTTTAGTGGGTTGTTCCATTTGTCTATCTTCTTTGACGAATTGCTTCATATAAGAATGCTCCACATGCCACAGAAACATTTAATGAATCTATTGTGCTAAACATAGGTAATTTTGCTTTCTCATCTATGATTTTAAGTACAGAGGGGTTAATACCTTTATCTTCACTACCCATAATGATTGCTAAAGGAGTATTAAGATCTATATCATAGATTTCTTTTTCTGCTTTTTCTGTCGCTCCTAATGTAATAACTCCAGAACCTTGTAAATAAAAGACAGCGTCTTTGATGTGGTCTACTTTACAAATAGGTATATTAAACACTGCTCCTGCAGAAGTCTTTACCGTATCACCATTCACAGGTGCTGCACCATTTTTAGAAACAATGATTCCATCTGCACCACAGCATACAGCTGTACGGATAATCGCTCCAAAGTTACGAGCATCTGATATTTGGTCTAAAATAACAAATAGAGGTTTCTCTTTTTCTGCTAATACACCTTCTACTAATGTTTCTAACGAGACAAAAGAAATGGGAGCAATACTTGCTATTGCGCCTTGGTGATTCTTTTTTGTTAATCGATTTAGTTTTTCAATTGGAACATATGAAAAATTAATGTTGTTCTTTTTAAGTGCTTTAAGCAGCTCATTCATTAATTCTCCACTTGCTTCTTTTTGAATAAAAACTTTGTCGATATCTTTTCCTGCCTCTATGGCTTCGATAATTGCACGAATACCAAATATTTGATTGTCCTGTTCCATGGTGCAAATGTAATATAAAATGTTAGGTTATATGACTGTACAATTACTGAAGTTAAAACTTAGTAATATACGGCTACAAAATTACTGCGTATATATAGGATAATCAAGTGAAAAAAGAGGATGCGTATAGAGAGGCTTTTAATTCGATTACTTGTCTGCTCTTGCAACTTTTTGAGATTATTATCCTTTGAGCGGCATTAGGGGACGGCTTTAGGTGTATTTTGGTTTTACCCAATATACAAAATAGGTATAGGTATAAAAATGCTTTGCGTTATTCTATTTGTATGTTGATGTAAGCGTAGAGTATAAAATTTACACTAAGCAGTATGACAAAATATATTTTATAGTTTGATTAGGAATAAAAAGATGATATTCGGATTTACTAAACTAAGTTTGTGTGTATAATTACACATATAGAATGTATTCTTTTGTATAAAAGTGCTATAGAATTGCTTGAAACGCAATAATATTGAATTTGATTGCTTTGCATATAATGATTTAAATGGAGGTGTTTGATAATATTAGTTTAGGAGAAAGCTAATTTTTAATAGCAAAGCGCAATGAAATAAAATGATTTGAAAAAAAAGTTTAATATGATTGAAAATTAATGAATTGAGTTTTGAATAATTCAAAAAAGTTTTTACATTTGCAACCCCGTATAGTGTGCGGGAAAATTATTTGTGGAAATTATTAATAAACATTATGCCAACAATTCAACAATTAGTAAGAACAGGGAGAACCCAATTGACTAAGAAGAGTAAATCGGTTGCTTTGGATTCTTGTCCTCAAAGAAGAGGAGTTTGTACGCGTGTTTATACTACTACACCTAAAAAACCAAACTCTGCAATGCGTAAAGTTGCAAGGGTACGTTTAACAAATGGTAATGAAGTAAACGCTTACATCCCAGGAGAAGGACACAATTTACAAGAGCACTCGATAGTATTAGTTAGAGGTGGAAGGGTAAAAGACTTACCAGGTGTTAGATACCACATCGTACGTGGAGCTTTGGATACTGCTGGAGTAAACGGTAGAACTCAAAGAAGATCTAAATATGGTGCTAAACGCCCTAAAGACAAAAAGTAATCGTATAAACGTTTAAGAAGGAAGACATGAGAAAAAGACAGGCTAAAAAGAGACCTCTTTTACCGGATCCGCAATTTAATGATCAATTAGTTACGCGTTTTGTGAATAACTTAATGTGGGATGGTAAAAAGTCTACAGCTTTTAAAGTGTTCTATGATGCTTTAGCTATCGTAGAGGAGAAAAAACAAGACGAGGAAAAAACTTCATTAGAAGTTTGGAAAGATGCATTGACAAATGTTATGCCTCACGTAGAAGTACGTTCTCGTCGTGTTGGAGGGGCAACTTTCCAAATTCCAATGCAAATTCGTCCGGATAGAAAGATTTCTATGGCGATGAAATGGATGATTTTGTATGCGAGAAAAAGAAATGAAAAGTCAATGGCTGCAAAATTAGCTTCTGAAATCTTGGCTGCTGCTAAAGAAGAAGGTGCTGCAGTTAAAAAGAGAATGGATACTCACAAAATGGCTGAGGCAAATAAAGCATTCTCTCACTTTAGATTTTAATCCATACAGAAACTATATACAATGGCAAGAGATTTAAAATATACAAGAAACATTGGTATCGCTGCTCACATCGATGCTGGTAAAACAACTACGACAGAGCGTATTTTGTTCTATACAGGTAAAAACCACAAAATGGGAGAGACTCACGAAGGATCTTCTACAATGGACTGGATGGAGCAAGAGGCTGAAAGAGGTATTACTATTACATCAGCAGCTACTACTTGTACTTGGAATTTCCCTACAACTCAAGGAGCTGTGATTCCTGAGTCTAAGGAATATCACTTCAATATTATCGATACTCCGGGACACGTTGACTTTACAGTTGAAGTTAACCGTTCATTACGTGTATTAGATGGATTAGTTTTCTTATTTAGTGCTGTTGATGGTGTTGAGCCTCAATCAGAAACTAACTGGAGATTAGCTGATAACTATAAAGTTCCTCGTATGGGATTTGTTAATAAGATGGACCGTCAAGGTGCTAACTTCTTAGCAGTATGTCAGCAAGTAAAAGATATGTTGAAATCTAATGCAGTGCCGATTGTTTTACCAATTGGTGATGAAGCTGATTTCAAAGGTATCGTTGATTTAGTGAAAAACCGTGCAATCGTATGGCATGATGAGAATCATGGTTCTACTTTTGATGTTGTTGAGATCCCAGCGGATATGTTGGATGAAGTTAAACAATACAGAGGTCAGTTAATCGAAGAGATTGCTGCATACGATGAAAATTTATTAGAAAAATACATGGAGGATGAAAACTCTATCACTGAGGATGAGATTCACGTTGCTTTACGTGCTGCTACTCTTGATATGAGCATCATTCCTATGACTTGTGGATCTTCTTTCAAAAACAAAGGAGTTCAGTTTATGTTAGATGCTGTTTGTCGTTACTTACCTTCTCCAATGGATAAGGAAGCTATCGAAGGAACTAATCCTGATACAGAAGAGCCAATCTTACGTAAGCCTTCAGTTACTGAGCCGTTTGCTGCATTAGCGTTTAAAATTGCTACTGACCCATTCGTAGGTCGTTTAGCTTTCTTTAGAGCTTATTCAGGACACTTAGATGCTGGTTCTTATGTATTGAATACTCGTTCTGGAAACAAAGAGCGTATTTCTCGTATCTACCAAATGCACGCTAACAAACAAAACCCAGTTGAATATATTGAGGCTGGAGATATTGGAGCTGCTGTAGGATTTAAAGATATCAAAACTGGAGATACTTTATGTGATGAGAAGAATCCTATCGTATTAGAAAGTATGATATTCCCAGACCCTGTAATCGGTATCGCTATTGAACCAAAAACAAAAGCGGATATGGATAAAATGGGTACTGCTTTAGCTAAATTAGCTGAGGAAGATCCTACTTTTACAGTTAAAACTGACCAAGCGTCTGGACAAACTGTAATCTCTGGTATGGGTGAATTACACTTAGACGTTCTTATTGACCGTATGAGACGTGAGTTCAAAGTTGAAGTTAACCAAGGTGAGCCTCAAGTTGAGTACAAAGAAGCTCTTACTCGTTTCGCTGATCATAGAGAAGCTTATAAAAAGCAATCTGGTGGACGTGGTAAATTCGCGGATATCGTATTCAAAATGGGACCTGCTGATGACGTAGATGGAAAACCATTCGTTGGATTACAATTCGTAAACGAAGTTAAAGGTGGTAACGTTCCTAAAGAATATATCCCTTCTGTAGAGAAAGGATTTAGAGAGGCAATGAAACAAGGTCCTTTAGCTGGATTCGAAATGGATTCAATGAAAGTAACTTTAGTGGATGGTTCTTACCACGCGGTTGACTCGGATGCATTATCTTTCGAATTAGCTGCTAAGTTGGGGTATAAAGCTGCTGCGAAAGCTGCTGGAGCTATCATTTTAGAGCCTATCATGAAATTAGAGGTATTGACTCCTGAAGAAAACATGGGTGATATCGTTGGAGATTTGAACCGTCGTCGTGGACAAATCAACAGTATGGATGATAGAAATGGTGCTAAAGTTGTTAAGGCTTCAGTTCCATTATCAGAAATGTTCGGTTATGTTACTACATTGAGAACATTATCGTCTGGTAGAGCAACTTCTGTAATGGAGTTCTCTCACTACTCTGAGACGCCATCAAACATTTCAGAAGCAGTAATCACTAAAGCAAAAGGTAACGCTTAATTTTAGAGTAAAATGAGTCAAAAAATCAGAATAAAATTAAAATCTTACGATCATATGTTGGTTGATAAATCAGCAGAGAAAATCGTAAAAACTGTAAAAAGTACAGGTGCTGTTGTAACAGGTCCAATTCCGTTACCAACTCACAAAAAAATCTTTACTGTTCTTCGTTCTCCTCACGTGAACAAAAAAGCAAGAGAGCAGTTTGAATTAAGTTCATACAAAAGATTGTTAGATATTTATTCATCATCTTCAAAAACAATTGATGCTTTAATGAAATTAGAGTTACCAAGTGGAGTTGAAGTTGAAATCAAAGTGTGATAATAACTAACTTTTCTTAACTGAAAATAATATTCTAGCTAAGTATTAAGAGTTGCTCTTAATACTTAGCTCTTTAAATGAATAAAACAATTTATAATTAATAATTAATATTTATGTCTGGGTTAATTGGTAAAAAAATCGGCATGACTAGTATTTTCGATGAGAATGGAAAAAACATTCCATGTACAGTAATCGAAGTAAGTCCTAATGTCGTTACCCAAGTCAGAACCAATGAGGTTGACGGGTATGAAGCGTTACAACTTGGTTTCGATGACAAATCAGATAAACATGCTACTAAAGCTGAGTTAGGTCACTTTAAAAAAGCTGGTACATCTGCTAAAAGAAAAGTTGTTGAAATTAAGGATTTCGCTGGAGAGTATAAACTAGGTGATGCAATCACTGTAGATTTGTTCTTAGAAGGTGAGTTTGTTGACGTACAAGGTGTTTCTAAAGGTAAAGGATTCCAAGGGGTTGTTAAACGTCACGGTTTTGGTGGGGTAGGACAAGTTACTCACGGTCAAAAAAACCGTTTAAGAGCGCCAGGATCTGTAGGTGCATCTTCTTATCCTTCTAGAGTATTCAAAGGAATGCGTATGGCAGGAAGAACAGGAGGAGTAAATGTAACAGTACAAAACCTTAGAGTTTTAAAAGTAGTTGCTGATAAGAATCTACTTGTTGTTAAGGGAGCAGTTCCAGGACACAAAAACTCTTATGTAATCATTCAGAAGTAATGGAAGTAAAAGTTTTAGATATCACAGGAAAAGATACTGGTAGAAAAGTTGAACTTTTAGATTCAGTATTCGGTATAGAGCCAAACAATCACGCAGTATATCTTGATGTTAAACAATATTTAGCAAATCAAAGACAAGGAACTCACAAGGCTAAAGAAAGAGCTGAGATTTCTGGAAGTACTCGCAAGATTAAAAAACAAAAAGGAACTGGTACTGCAAGAGCAGGAAGTATTAAATCTCCAGTATTCCGCGGAGGAGGTAGAGTTTTCGGACCAAGACCAAGAACTTACTCTTTAAAATTGAATAAAAGTTTAAAACGATTAGCAAGAAAATCTGCTTTCTCAATTAAAGCAAAAGAATCAAATTTAATCGTTGTTGAAAACTTTAACTTTGAAGCTCCAAGCACTAAAGATTTTATCAAAGTGTTGAGTGGTTTAGGGTTGGAAAATAAAAAATCTCTATTTGTGTTTGGTGAATCAAATAAAAATGTATATTTGTCATCACGCAATTTAGAGAAGGCTGCTGTTGTAACTACTTCAGAATTAAGCACTTACGGTATTTTAAATGCTGGTAGTTTAGTGTTAACTGAGGGTTCTGTAGCTGGAATTGTCGAAAATTTAAGTAAATAATAGGAAGATGAGTGTTTTAATTAAGCCTATAATTACAGAAAAAATAACTAAAGACGGCGAAATATTCGGTCGTTTTGGTTTTGTAGTTGATAGAAGAGCTAACAAAATTGAGATCAAAAAAGCAGTAGAAGCTGCTTATGGAGTTACTGTTGTTAGTGTAAATACTATGAACTATGCTGCTAAGCGTTCTGTTAAGTACACTAAAAGTGGAATGATCAACGCTAAAACTAATGCTTACAAGAAAGCAATAGTTGAATTGAAAGAAGGAGAGAGTATAGACTTTTATTCAAATATCTAATAAATAATGTCAGTTAGAAAATTAAAACCTATTACCCCAGGTCAGCGTTTTAGAGTTGTGAATAGTTTTGACGCTATAACAACTGATAAGCCGGAGCGTAGTTTACTAGCACCGAAAAAAAAATCTGGAGGTAGAAATAGTCAAGGGAAAATGACCATGCGCTACACAGGTGGTGGTCATAAACAAAGATACCGTGTGGTAGATTTTAAAAGAACTAAAGTTGGAATTCCAGCTACTGTTAAAACTATCGAGTATGATCCAAACCGTACAGCATTCATCGCTTTGATTGCTTACGCAGATGGAGCTAAATCATACGTAATTGCACAAAGCGGTATGAAAGTTGGTCAAACTGTAGTTTCAGGACCAGAAGCATCACCAGAAGTTGGGAATGCGATGCCTTTAAGAAATATTCCTTTAGGAACTGTTATTTCTTGTATCGAATTACGTCCAGGACAAGGTGCTGTTATTGCTCGTTCAGCAGGTACATTTGCACAATTAGTTGCTAGAGATGGTAAATATGCTACTATTAAAATGCCTTCAGGAGAAATCCGTTTAATTTTATTAGAGTGTGTTGCTACTATCGGAGCTGTGTCTAATCACGATCACCAATTAATCGTTTCAGGTAAAGCTGGTAGATCTAGATGGTTAGGTAGAAGACCAAGAACAAGAGCTGTAGCGATGAACCCAGTAGATCACCCAATGGGAGGTGGAGAAGGTCGTTCTTCAGGAGGACACCCACGTTCAAGAAACGGGATGCCTGCTAAAGGTTACAGAACTCGTTCAAAAGTTAAAGCGAGTAATAAGTATATTGTTGAACGTAGAAAGAAATAAAAGATTAAGACATGGCACGTTCGTTAAAAAAAGGACCTTATGTTCACTTTAAATTAGAGAAGAAAGTTCAACAAAACGTAGAGAGTGGAAAAAATGGAGTTATCAAGACTTGGTCAAGAGCTTCTATGATTACTCCAGACTTCGTTGGACAAACTATCGCAGTGCACAATGGTCGTCAATTTGTTCCTGTATATGTAACAGAGAACATGGTAGGACATAAATTAGGAGAATTTTCACCAACAAGATCTTTTAGAGGTCATGCTGGTGCAAAGAATAAAGGTAAAAAATAATAAGAAGCTATGGGAGTTCGTAAAAGAGAGAGAGCTGAGCAGATTAAAGAGGCTAACAAGCAAGTTGCTTTCGCTAAGCTAAATAATTGCCCTACTTCTCCAAGAAAAATGCGCTTAGTAGCGGATTTAGTTAGAGGACAGAAAGTAGAAAAAGCTCTAAATATATTAAGATTCAGTTCAAAAGAAGCTTCTCGTAATTTAGAGAAATTGCTTTTATCTGCAATCGCTAACTGGCAAGCGAAAAACAGTGATTCAAATATTGAAGAAGCTGGTTTAATCGTTAAAGAAATCAGAGTTGATGGTGGTATGATGTTAAAAAGATTACGTCCTGCACCTCAAGGAAGAGCACATAGAATAAGAAAACGTTCTAATCACGTAACAATCGTGTTAGGATCTAATAATAACACACAAAGCAATTAATAAGCAGTATGGGACAAAAGACTAATCCAATCGGGAATCGCCTTGGTATTATTAGAGGATGGGACTCAAACTGGTATGGTGGAAATGACTACGGTGATAAAATCGCTGAAGATCACAAAATCAGAAAGTATATCCATGCTCGTTTATCAAAAGCTAGTGTTTCTAAAGTAATCATCGAAAGAACTTTGAAACTTGTAACCGTTACTATCACTACTGCTAGACCTGGTATTATTATCGGGAAAGGTGGACAAGAGGTAGACAAGCTAAAAGAAGAGTTAAAAAAGATTACTGATAAAGAAGTTCAGATTAACATTTTTGAAATCAAACGTCCTGAATTAGACGGATATCTTGTGGCTGCAAGTATCGCTCGTCAAATTGAGAACAGAATTTCTTACCGTCGTGCGATTCGTATGGCTATGGCTGCTGCGATGAGAATGAACGCTGAAGGAATTAAAGTTATGATTTCTGGTCGTTTGAATGGTGCTGAAATGGCACGTTCTGAAACTTTTAAAGAAGGACGTATTCCTTTATCAACTTTCAGAGCTGACATCGATTACGCACTTGCTGAAGCTCACACTACTTATGGTAGAATGGGAATTAAAGTGTGGATCATGAAAGGTGAAGTTTATGGAAAAAGAGATCTTTCTCCGTTAGCTGGAATGGATAAAAAACAATCTAAATCAGCAGGATCTCCAAAAGGTAAAACTAACCAACGCAAAAGAAAGTAATTTTTAAACTGAAGAAAAATGTTACAGCCTAAAAGAACAAAATACCGTAAGGTACAGAAAGGTAAAATGAAAGGGATTTCTCAAAGAGGGCATGAACTTTCAAATGGTATGTTTGGAATCAAATCGATGGACACTTCATTTATTACTTCTCGTCAAATTGAGGCAGCTCGTATTGCAGCTACTCGTTTCATGAAACGTGAAGGACAGTTGTGGATCAAGATTTTCCCAGATAAACCAATTACTAAAAAGCCTCTTGAAGTACGTATGGGTAAAGGTAAAGGTGCAGTAGAGTACTGGGTTGCTGTGGTAAAACCAGGAAGAATTATGTTCGAAGTTGGTGGAGTGCCAATTTCAGTTGCTAAAGAAGCATTGCGTTTAGCAGCACAAAAACTTCCAGTTAGAACTAAATTTGTAATCGCTAGAGATTTCGAAGCATAATCTAAAATTTATCATGAAACAATCAGAAATAGTAAGTCTATCTGTAGCTGAATTACAAGATCAACTAACGCAGTTGACAAGCGCATATAATAACTTAAGATCTGCACACGCGATTTCTCCAATTGAGAATCCTCTTCAAATCAGAACGGTTAGAAGAAGCATCGCTAGAGTTAAGACAGAGTTAAGTAAAAGAGAGTTACAATAATTGTATTCTGCCGAAAGATGGAAAATAGAAAAGAAAGAAAAGAAAGAATAGGTGTTGTTACTAGCAACAAAATGGAGAAATCTATTGTTGTGTCTGAAGTAAAGAGAGTAAAACACCCTTTATACGGAAAGTTCGTGTTGAAAACTAAGAAATATGTTGCACAC
Organism: Myroides sp. LoEW2-1; assembly: GCF_009767705.1. Lineage (NCBI taxonomy): Bacteria > Pseudomonadati > Bacteroidota > Flavobacteriia > Flavobacteriales > Flavobacteriaceae > Myroides > Myroides sp. LoEW2-1. The sequence goes on from NZ_WSPP01000004.1 coordinate 15,956, forward strand.
GACGAAACAAATGACTGCAACATTGGTGATACAGTTAGAATTATGGAGACTCGTCCATTATCTAAATCTAAATGTTGGAGATTAGTTGAAATCATTGAAAGAGCGAAATAATTATGGTACAACAGGAATCTAGACTTAAAGTAGCAGATAACACGGGAGCAAAAGAAGTTTTGACAATCCGCGTGTTAGGAGGAACGAAACGTCGTTATGCCTCTGTAGGAGATAAAATTGTAGTTTCAATCAAAGAAGCAACTCCAAACGGAAACGTTAAGAAAGGTGCTGTTTCAACTGCAGTTGTTGTTCGTACCAAAAAAGAAGTGAGAAGAGCCGATGGATCTTACATCAGATTTGATGATAACGCATGTGTATTATTGAATGCTGCAGGTGAGATGAGAGGAACTCGTGTTTTTGGTCCAGTAGCGAGAGAACTTCGTGAAAAACAATTCATGAAAATTGTATCATTAGCACCAGAGGTGTTATAATTCTTTCAAAAGATGACTAAGCTAAAGATAAAAACAGGAGATACAGTACGTGTAATTGCTGGAGACCATAAAGGTTTAGAAGGTAAGGTAGTACGTGTATTACGTGAAAAAAACAAAGCTATTGTTGAAGGGTTAAACATCATTTCTAAGCATGTTAAGCCTAGTGCTACTAACCCTCAAGGTGGAATTGTTAAAAAAGAAGCTCCAATCCACATCTCTAACTTAGCGATCGTAGATCCTAAGACTAACGAAGTTACAAGAGTAGCTATCGAGAAAGATGAGAACGGAAAAAATGTTAGAGTTTCTAAAAAATCAAAACAAGTATTATAGTTATGGCTTATATACCAAGACTTAAAGAAGAGTATAAAAGCAGAGTAATCTCTGCTCTTACTGAGGAATTTGGTTACAAAAACGTTATGCAAGTTCCAAAACTTGAGAAAATCGTTGTTAGCCGTGGTGTTGGAGCAGCTGTATCTGATAAAAAATTAGTTGATTACGCAGTTGAGGAATTGACTAAAATTACAGGACAAAAAGCTGTTGCTACTATCTCAAAGAAAGACGTTGCTACGTTTAAATTGAGAAAAGGTATGCCAATTGGAGCTAAAGTAACTTTACGTGGAGAGAAAATGTATGAGTTCTTAGATCGTTTAGTAACTTCTGCTTTACCACGTGTTAGAGATTTCCAAGGAATTAAATCTGACGGATTTGACGGAAGAGGAAATTATAACTTAGGTGTTACTGAGCAGATTATTTTCCCTGAAATCAATATTGATAAAGTAAACAAAATCGCTGGTTTTGATATCACTTTTGTAACATCTGCCAATACAGATAAAGAAGCGAAATCTTTACTTGCTGAATTAGGATTACCTTTTAAAAAGAATTAAGTATGGCTAAAGAATCAATGAAAGCCCGTGAGGTAAAAAGACAAGCATTAGTAGATAAATATGCTGATAAGAGAAAAGCTCTTTTAGAAGCTGGAGACTACGAAGGGTTACAAAAATTGCCTAAAAATGCTTCTCCAGTACGTTTACACAACAGATGTAAATTAACAGGAAGACCAAGAGGGTATATGCGTCAGTTCGGTATTTCTCGTGTTACTTTCCGTGAAATGGCAAATAATGGATTGATACCAGGAGTTAAAAAGGCAAGTTGGTAATTAAGATTTAAAGGTAAAAACAATGTATACAGATCCAATAGCAGATTTCCTTACAAGAATTAGAAATGCTGTGCGTGCAAACCACAAAGTAGTTGAGATTCCAGCATCTAACTTTAAGAAAGAAATCACGAAAATTTTATTCGATCAAGGATATATCTTAAGCTATAAATTTGATGATAGTTCAGTTCAAGGAACAATCAAAATAGCTTTAAAATATGATAAGGACACTAAAGAGTCTGTAATTAGAGATATCCAAAGAATTAGTAAACCAGGTTTGCGTAAATACGCTTCTGCAGCTGACCTTCCTAGAATCTTAAATGGTTTAGGAATCGCTATTATTTCAACATCAAGAGGATTGATGACTGGAAAACAAGCGAAACAACTTAATGTTGGTGGAGAAGTAGTTTGTTACGTATACTAATTTAAAAAGACTAAGAGATGTCAAGAATAGGAAAAAGTCCAATAGCAATCCCTGCTGGTGTAACGGTTGACGTTAAAGAAGGAGAGATCGTTGTTAAAGGTAAATTAGGAGAGCTTACTCAGAAATTTGATACAGTTAGTGTTAAAGTTGAAGAAAATAATGTAATTGTTGAGCGTTCATCTGACGATAAAGATGAGAGAGCAAAACACGGTTTATACCGTAGTTTAATTAACAATATGATTACAGGTGTATCTGAAGGATTTACAATCACTTTGGAATTGGTAGGGGTAGGATATCGTGCTTCTAACCAAGGTCAAAAGTTAGATTTAGCTTTAGGTTTTTCACACAATATCGTAATAGATGTTGCTTCAGAAGTAAAAGTGGAAACTATATCTGAAAAAGGGAAAAACCCACTAGTGAAATTGACTTCACATGACAAACAATTAGTAGGTCAAGTGGCAGCTAAAATCCGTTCATTCCGTAAACCAGAACCTTACAAAGGAAAAGGTATCAAGTTTGTGGGTGAAGAGTTAAGAAGAAAAGCAGGTAAATCAGCTTAAAAATTAAGACTATGTCATTAACAAAATCTGAAAGAAGACAACGTATAAAATTCAGAATTAGAAAGGTGGTTACTGGAACTACAGCAAAACCAAGACTTTCTGTATTCAGAAGTAATAAAGAGATCTATGCGCAAATCATAGATGACGTGAATGGAGTAACTCTAGCTTCAGCATCTTCAAGAGAAGCTGGTATAACAAGAGGAACCAATATTGAAACTGCTGCATCGGTTGGGAAACTAATTGCAGAAAAAGCTTTAAAAGCTGGTATAGAAAATGTATCTTTCGACAGAAATGGTTATTTATACCACGGACGTGTTCAATCATTAGCGAACGGTGCTAGAGAAGCTGGATTAAAATTCTAATTAGTTATGTATCAAAATTATAAAAACGTAGAATTTGTAAAACCAAGTGGTCTTGATTTAAAAGACCGTTTGGTTAGTGTTAATCGTGTAACTAAAGTAACTAAAGGTGGGCGTGCTTTCGGATTCTCAGCTGTAGTTGTAGTAGGTGACGAGAACGGTGTAGTGGGTCATGGTTTAGGTAAATCAAAAGATGTTTCTGAAGCAATCGCTAAAGCGGTGGAAGATGCTAAGAAAAACTTAGTAAGAATTCCTTTGAATGGTCATACTATTCCTCACGAACAAAAAGGTAAATTCAGTGGAGCAAGAGTATTATTGATGCCTGCATCTTTGGGTACTGGAGTAATTGCTGGAGGTTCTGTGAGAGCAGTTGTAGAATCAGTAGGGATTAAAGATTTATTATCAAAATCTCAGGGTTCTTCTAACCCACACAACGTGGTTAAAGCTACTTTCGATGCTTTATTACGCTTAAGAAGTGCTTCTACAGTTGCAAAACAAAGAGGAATTTCTTTAGAAAAAGTATTTAAAGGTTAATTTGAAGGAAGTTATGTCAAGAATAAAAGTAAAACAAGTAAAAAGCCAAATCAACTGTCCTCTTATTCAAAAGAGAACATTAGAGGCTTTAGGACTTCGTAAAATTGGACAAGTAGTGGAGCATGAAGCTTCAAGTGCAATTTTAGGAATGGTAAAAAAAGTTCAACACTTAGTTTCTGTAGAAGAAATTAAATAATTTTGTAAAGTATGAATTTAAGTAATTTACAGCCAGCAAACGGTTCAGTACACAACCAAAACAAACGAGTTGGTCGTGGTGAAGGTTCTGGAAAAGGAGGAACTTCTACAAAAGGACATAAGGGAGCAAAATCACGTTCAGGATATTCTAAAAAGATCGGATTTGAAGGAGGGCAAATGCCACTTCAAAGACGTGTACCAAAATTTGGTTTCAAAAATATTAATAGAGTTGAGTACAACGTTGTTAACTTAGAAACTTTACAAGGTTTGGTTGATAATGGAGTAGTTACAGATACTGTAGATTTCGCTCTTTTAGTAGATTTAGGTTTAGCTTCTAAAAATGGTTTAGTGAAGGTTTTAGGACGTGGCGAATTAAAAGCTAAATTAAAAGTTTCTGCTCATAAATTTTCAGCTTCTGCTAAACAAGCAATCGAAGCTGTAGGAGGAGAAATTGTAACGTTATAAAATCTTAGTAAACAAGATGAAGAAGTTTTTTGAAACATTAGCCAATATTTGGAAAATTGAAGAACTAAAAAATAAAATTCTAATTACATTAGGATTATTACTTGTGTACCGATTCGGTACACAAGTTACTCTTCCAGGTATTGACGCTACAAAATTGCAAGCTTTAACAGAGCAAACTAATCAAGGTGTTGGTTGGTTAATAAATGTGTTTACAGGGGGAGCGTTCTCGCAAGCTTCTGTTTTCGCATTAGGTATTATGCCTTATATTTCTGCTTCCATTGTAGTACAGTTGATGGGAATCGCGGTTCCTTATCTTCAAAAACTGCAAAATGATGGAGAAAGCGGTAGAAAGAAAATGAACCAAATTACGCGATGGTTGACAATTGGTATCACCTTGTTACAAGGGCCAAGTTACATTTATAATTTGTACTTGCAGTTGCCATCAGATGCATTTTTGCTAGGTTTCGATTCTTTCTCATTCTTGTTTTCTTCAGTAATTATACTAGTTACCGGAACTATTTTTGCAATGTGGTTAGGTGAAAAAATTACTGATAAAGGTATTGGAAATGGGATCTCATTGTTAATTATGGTTGGTATTATCGCAAGATTGCCAATGGCGTTCGTTCAAGAGTTTCAATCGAGAACAACTGAAAGTAGTAATGGTGGTCTTATGTTGGTGGTGATTGAAGTAATTTTATGGTTGTTAATCATTATTGCTTGTATTTTATTGACGCTTGCTGTTAGAAGGATTCCTGTTCAATATGCAAGAAGAAGTGCTTCTGGAACTTATGATCAATCAATGTTAGGTGGTAACCGTCAATGGATACCTTTAAAGCTTAACGCATCTGGAGTAATGCCAATCATCTTCGCTCAAGCGATTATGTTTGTGCCAGCAGCAGTTGCTGGATTATCAACTTCGGATACTGCAAAATCTATAAGTACAACCTTCCATAATGTATTTGGTTGGGAGTATAATTTACTTTTTGCTTTATTAATCATAATTTTTACGTACTTTTACACCGCAATTACAGTACCTACTAATAAGATGGCTGATGATTTGAAACGAAGTGGAGGATTTATACCTGGTGTTAGACCAGGAACAGAAACTGCGGATTTCTTAGACAGAATCATGTCTTTGATTACTTTCCCAGGTTCGTTATTCTTAGCTTTGATCGCTGTTTTTCCTGCAATAATGAAAACAGTGATAGGTGTTCAAGATCATTGGGCTATGTTTTATGGTGGAACATCGTTACTAATTATGGTTAGTGTTGTAATTGATACTATCCAACAAATAAACTCATACTTGTTAAATAAACAGTATGATAGTATGATGACTAGTGGTAAAAATAGAAGAGCAATAGCTTAATTTTTATGGCAAAACAAGCAGCAATAGAACAAGACGGAGCAATCGTAGAAGCGTTATCAAATGCAATGTTCCGTGTAGAATTAGAAAATGGACATGTCGTAATTGCTCATATCTCTGGTAAGATGCGTATGCACTATATTAAGTTACTACCAGGTGATAGAGTAAAATTGGAAATGAGTCCTTACGATCTGACCAAAGCAAGAATTACTTATAGATATTAAAGAGGCTATTAAAATGAAAGTAAGAGCATCAGTTAAAAAAAGAAGTGCCGAGTGCATTATAGTACGTAGAAAAGGTAGACTTTACGTTATTAATAAAAAGAATCCTAGATTTAAACAAAGACAAGGATAATTATGGCAAGAATCGCAGGGGTAGATATACCTAAACACAAAAGAGGAGTTATTGCTTTAACTTATATCTTCGGAATTGGTTCAAGCAGAGCTAAAGAAATTCTTGAAAGAGCAAACGTTAGCGAAGATAAAAAAGTTCTAGATTGGAACGATGATGAAATCGGAGCAATTCGTGAAGCTGTAGCTCACTACACTATTGAAGGTGAATTAAGATCTGAAATTTCTTTAAACATCAAACGTTTAATGGATATCGGATGTTATAGAGGAATCCGTCATAGAGCTGGTCTTCCATTAAGAGGACAAAGAACTAAGAATAACTCTAGAACTAGAAAAGGTAAAAGAAAAACTGTTGCTAACAAGAAAAAAGCAACTAAATAATAAGTAGTAATATGGCTAAAGCGAATACAAAAAAACGTAAAGTACTTGTTGAATCAACAGGTGAGGCTCATATTAATGCGACGTTTAACAATATCATCATTTCATTGACTAATAAAAAAGGTGAAGTGATTTCTTGGTCATCTGCAGGTAAAATGGGATTCAGAGGTTCTAAAAAGAACACTCCATACGCTGCTCAAATGGCTGCAGAAGATTGCGGTAAAGTTGCACTTGAGGCAGGACTTAAAAAAGTTAAAGTTTATGTAAAAGGACCTGGAAATGGTAGAGAATCTGCTATCAGATCATTACATAACGGTGGAATTGAAGTAACTGAGATTATCGATATTACTCCAATCCCTCATAATGGATGTCGTCCTCCTAAGAGAAGAAGAGTTTAATTTATAGTATAACCAAAGGTAGGAATAGATTATCGGAGGAAAGTGACCTGAATTCATAATCCCTACCTTTTTTTAATTTTTAGAAATGGCAAGATATACTGGTCCACAAACTAAGATCGCTCGTAAATTCGGCGAAGCTATTTTCGGAGATGATAAATCTTTCGAAAAAAGAAATTACCCTCCAGGACAACACGGATTAGCAAAAAAACGCGGAAAAAAATCTGAGTATGCTATCCAGTTAATGGAGAAACAAAAAGCTAAATATACTTACGGTATTTTAGAAAAACAATTCCGTAACCTTTACAAACAAGCAGCTGCTGCTCGTGGAGTTACTGGTGAAGTTTTGATTCAATTATGTGAGTCAAGATTAGACAACGTTGTATTCAGAATGGGTATCGCTCCTTCTCGTCGTGCAGCTCGTCAAGTTGTTTCTCACAGACACATTACTGTAAACGGAGAGGTGGTTAATATCCCTTCTTATCAACTAAAACCTGGTGATAAAGTTGCAGTTCGTGAAAAATCTAAAACTCTAGAAATTATCGAACGTTCGTTATCTAATTCTAGTGCTGTTTATGAGTGGATTACTTGGAATCCTGAAACTTTAGAAGGTACTTTCGTAAATGTACCACAAAGACTTCAAGTTCCTGAAAACATCAAAGAACAGTTAATCGTAGAGTTGTACAACAAATAATAATTGACATTCAGTCGAAACAAATATGGCAATATTTAATTTTCAAAAGCCCGATAAAGTTATCATGATTGATTCGACCGATTTTAAAGGTAAATTCGAATTTAGACCTTTAGAACCGGGATATGGATTGACTATTGGTAATGCATTAAGAAGAGTTCTTCTATCTTCACTTGAAGGATATGCTATTACTTCAGTTCGTATAGAAGGTGTAGATCATGAGTTTTCTACTATAGCAGGTGTTGTTGAGGATGTAACTGAAATCATTCTTAACTTAAAACAAGTTCGTTTCAAACGTCAAATCGAAGATGTTGATAATGAAACTGTAAGTATCTCTTTTTCTGGTAAAGAACAAATGACTGCTGGTGATTTCCAAAAGTTCATTTCAAGTTTCCAGATCTTGAACCCAGATCTTGTAATTTGTAATTTAGATGCTAACGTGTCTATTACATTAGATTTGACGATTGAGAAAGGAAGAGGGTACGTTGCTGCTGAAGAGAATAGAAAGCCAAATGCACCTATCGGAACTATCTTTACTGATTCAATTTATACTCCAGTTAAGAACGTTAAGTATGCTATTGAAAACTATCGTGTAGAGCAAAAAACTGATTACGAAAAATTGGTTTTTGATATTATCACTGATGGTTCTATTCATCCAAAGGATGCTTTAACTGAAGCAGCAAAAACTTTGATTCATCATTTTATGCTGTTCTCTGACGAAAGAATTACTTTAGAGGCTGATGAAATTGCTCAAACTGAGTCTTATGATGAAGAATCATTACATATGAGACAGCTTCTAAAAACTAAATTGGTAGATTTAGATCTTTCAGTTCGAGCATTGAATTGTTTAAAAGCGGCTGAAGTAGATACATTAGGAGATTTAGTTTCATTTAACAAAAACGATTTAATGAAGTTTAGAAACTTTGGTAAAAAATCTTTATCAGAGTTAGAGGAACTTGTTGCAGTTAAAGGGCTAAATTTTGGTATGGATCTATCAAAATACAAATTAGATAAAGAATAATGTAGGCTGTGAAGTCTAAATTCTAGAAAGCAATGAGACACGGAAAAAAAATAAATCATTTAGGTAGAAAAGCTGGTCATAGAAATTCTATGTTAGCGAATATGGCTTGTTCTTTAATCGAGCACAAGCGTATCAATACTACTGTTGCTAAAGCTAAAGCTTTAAAGCAGTTTATTGAGCCATTAGTAACTAAAGCAAAAACTGACGATACTCATAATCGTCGTGTTGTTTTCTCTTACTTAAGACATAAAGATGCTGTAACTGAATTATTCAGAGAAGTAGCTGTAAAAGTTGGAGATCGCCCAGGTGGATATACACGTATCATTAAATTGGGTAACCGTTTAGGAGATAACGCAGATATGGCTATGATTGAATTCGTTGATTTTAACGAAATTTACAATGTAGCTAAGAAAGAAGCTAAGAAATCTACTCGTAGAGGGAAGAAAAAAGCTACTGAAGCTGATGCACCTGCTGTAGAGGTTACTAATGCTGAAACTAATGAATAGTATTACAATAACATATTGTAATTTATGATATAAAAAAGACATTCTTTTTAAGAATGTCTTTTTTTTTATTCTATTTTTGCCACAAATTCAATACAACTAAATTATAATGGAATACAATAAAAGAGATGAAGCTATCATAGTTCTATATGATGGTACTGTTTTTTACGGTAAATCTGTTGGTATTAAGGGTACCGCTTACGGTGAAATCTGTTTCAATACAGGGATGACTGGTTATCAAGAAATTTTTACAGATCCTTCTTACTATGGTCAAATCATGTTATCAACTACCGCACATATTGGTAATTATGGTGTTAATAGTGAAGAAGTAGATTCAGACAGTATTAAAATAGCCGGCTTGGTTTGTAAGAATTTTAGTTTTTACCACTCAAGACCTAATTCTTTGTCTGATTTGTATACTTATTTAGAAGAGCATCAGCTTGTCGCTGTATCTGATGTAGATACACGTGCATTAACTGCTTATATTCGCGATAATGGCGCTATGAATGCTGTGATTTCTACAGATGGAAAATCTATTGAGGAGTTGCGCGCTCTTGTTAAGAGTATTCCTAGTATGGATGGGCTTGAGCTTGCTTCTAAAGTATCTACTAAAGAACCTTATTACTTTGGAGATCAGAATGCGCGTTTTCGCGTAGCAGCTTTGGATTTTGGAATCAAAACTAATATTTTACGTTGTTTAAGTGAGCGTGATTGTTTTGTAAAGGTATTTCCTTATGATTCTTCTTACGAAGAATTGATGGCTTTTAAACCAGATGGTATTTTCTTGTCGAACGGACCTGGTGACCCAAGTGCTTTAGGTAAGTTAGGAGTATTGTCTGTTGTAGAATCGATTTTAGAAGGAGATTTGCCAGTATTTGGTATTTGCTTAGGGCATCAGTTAATTGGTTTGTCGCAAGGAGTTAATACTTTTAAAATGTTTAGTGGGCATAGAGGAGTTAATCACCCTATTTTAAATACGATTACAGGTCGTGGAGAGATTACTTCTCAAAATCACGGATTTGCTGTTATTAAAGAGGATGTGACTGCTAATGGTAATTTTGAAATATCACATCTACATTTGAATGATGGTACTGTAGCAGGTATGAGAATGAAGAATAAGGATGTATTTTCTGTGCAATATCACCCAGAATCTTCTCCGGGGCCACATGATTCAAGATATTTATTTGACGAATTTGTTGAGAATATGTCAAAAAGAAAGTAGCTAGTATTTTAGCTACTTTTTTTATGGTTTTAAGTTATTGGAAAAGAGATTGAGGAATTTATTAATTCATTATTTTATTCGTAAATTTGTTAATACTAAATTTTAAGACACAAAAAAGATATGGGTACAATTGTTAGTGTTCACGCACGTCAGATTTTAGATTCTAGGGGGAATCCTACTGTAGAAGTTGATGTAATCACAGATGGTGGTTTTATTGGTAGAGCAGCTGTTCCATCAGGTGCTTCAACTGGAGAACATGAAGCTGTTGAATTACGTGATGGTGGAAAGGCATTCATGGGCAAAGGCGTTATGAAAGCTGTTGAAAATGTTAATTCTATTATAGCTGAAGAAGTTGTAGGATTAAGTGTTTTTGATCAAAATGCAATTGATCAGTTGATGATTGATTTAGACGGTACTTCGAATAAAGGTAAATTAGGTGCTAATGCTATTTTAGGTGTTTCTTTAGCAGTAGCAAAAGCTGCTGCAGCTGAATTAGGTATGCCTTTATATCGTTATGTAGGTGGTGTTTCTGCTAATACATTGCCAGTTCCAATGATGAATATCATTAATGGTGGTTCTCACTCTGATGCTCCTATTGCTTTTCAAGAGTTTATGATCATGCCTGTAAAGGCTCAGAATTTTAGTCATGCTATGCAAATGGGAACTGAAATTTTTCACAACTTGAAGAAAGTATTACACGATCGTGGTTTAAGTACAGCTGTTGGTGATGAAGGAGGTTTTGCACCTACTTTAAAAGGTACTGAAGATGCATTAGACTCTATTAAATTAGCTGTTGAAAAAGCTGGTTATAAATTCGGTGATGAAGTTATGATTGCTTTAGATTGTGCAGCTTCTGAGTTTTATGTTGATGGCAAATATGATTACACTAAGTTTGAAGGCGATAAAGGAAAAGTTAGATCTGCTAAAGAACAGGCTGATTATTTAGCTGAGTTAGCTTCTAAGTACCCAATTATTTCAATTGAAGATGGTATGTATGAAGATGACTGGGAAGGATGGAAATACTTAACTGAAAAAATTGGTGATAAAGTACAGTTAGTGGGTGATGATCTATTTGTTACTAATGTTGAACGTTTAGAGAGAGGTATCAATCAAAATATTGGTAACTCTATTTTAATTAAAGTGAATCAAATTGGTACTTTAACTGAAACTATTGCTGCTGTGAATATGGCGAAAAATGCAGGATATACTTCTGTAATGTCTCATAGATCTGGAGAAACTGAAGATAGTACTATTGCAGATTTAGCTGTAGCATTAAATTGTGGTCAGATTAAAACTGGTTCTGCGTCAAGATCAGATCGTATGGCAAAATACAACCAGCTGTTGAGAATAGAAGAAGAATTAGGAGATGTAGCTTATTATCCTCAATCTAAAGCTTTTAAAGTAAAATAGATAAATCTTTAAATATATACGGCCTTATTGAAAAATAAGGCCGTATTTTTTTTATACTATTTTAAGTATTTTAGTATTGATTCTTCAATACACTTTATAACCTTTTTTTGTTAGGATAAACACAATGTAAAAGAGTTGTGATAATGATTTTAGTCGTTTTTTATGCTATTTTTTAACTTGTATGTATGCATATTAATTCTTACCTTTCCTACTGAAAACGTTTTGAATGTTTAAAACATAAGAAAAATAGAAAACTAGTAAAAAAAATAAAATAATAACAATATGTCTAAAACAGCTTATATAGAGGTTGATGGCCAAAGACACGAATTTCCTGTTATAGTAGGTACTGAGAATGAAGTAGCTATTGATATCTTGAAATTACGTGCTTTAACTGGAGCTATCACTTATGACCCTGGTTATAAAAATTCAGGTTCTTGTCAAAGTGCAATAACTTATCTTGATGGAGAAAACGGAATTCTAAGATATAGAGGGTATTCGATTGAAGATTTAGCAACAAATTCAAATTTCTTAGAAGTTGCTTATTTAATTATTTTTGGTGAGTTACCAACTAAGGCTGAAATCGAACAATTTGAAAAAGATATTCGCAAGTATTCATTAGTTAATGAAGAGATGAAGAATATTATTGATGGTTTTCCTAAAACGGCTCACCCGATGGGAGTTTTAGCTTCTTTGACTAGTGCTTTGACTGCTTTTAATCCTAAAGTTGTTAATGCAGATTGTAAAAAAGATTTGTATGAGGCTGTATGTAAAACCATGAGTAAATTCTTGGTTATTGCAACTTGGACATATAGAAAAGCTAAAGGGTATCCTTTAAATTATTATGATAACACGCAAAGTTACGTTGATAACTTTTTGAGATTAATGTTTGCGTTGCCAACTGAACCTTATGAAATTGATCCTGTTGTAAAAAATGCAATTGACAAGTTATTTATTTTGCATGCAGATCACGAACAAAACTGTTCTACGTCAACAGTGCGTATAGTTGGATCTTCACACGCTGGTTTGTTTGCTTCGATTTCTGCTGGAGTGTCTGCACTTTGGGGACCATTACATGGAGGAGCAAATCAAGCTGTTCTTGAAATGTTAGAAGCAATTCAGAATGATGGTGGTGATGTTGAGAAATATATTGCTAAAGCTAAGGATAAAGATGATCCTTTCCGTTTAATGGGATTTGGACATAGAGTGTATAAGAACTTTGATCCTCGTGCTCGTATCATTAAGAAAGCTGCTGATGAAGTATTAGGTAAATTAGGAGTAGATGATCCAGTTTTAGATATTGCTAAAAAGTTAGAAGAGGCAGCATTGAAAGATCCTTATTTTGTAGAAAGACATTTGTATCCAAATGTTGATTTTTACTCAGGTATTATCTATAGAGCGTTGGGAATTCCTACAGAAATGTTCACTGTAATGTTTGCTATAGGACGTTTACCAGGATGGATTGCTCAATGGAAAGAGATGAGAATAAACAAAGAACCTATTGGAAGACCACGCCAAGTTTATGTAGGTGAACCATTAAGAGAGTTTGTTTCTATCGATAAAAGATAATTTATTATCAGAGTATCTAAAAGCTGTATTTGTTAATGCAGCTTTTTTTATTGTCAAACTTTAGGATACACGTTTTTAGTATTGTTTTTTCCTATATTTGTGGAAAACACAAAGATATGTTACAGTTAAATGTAAAGAATGAAACTGCTCGTTTGCGGGCTGTGGTCCTTGGTACAGCTACCAGTAATGGACCCACACCAACTTTAGAAGAGGCTTATGATCCTAAATCATTAGAACATATTAAAGCAGGTACGTATCCTGTAGAAAGAGATATGGTCAATGAGATGGAGGCTTTTAATAAGGTTTTTCAAAAATATGATGTTAAAGTATTTAGACCAGAAATTATACAAGACTATAATCAAATTTTCACTCGTGATATTGGTTTCGTAATTGATGATAAGTTTATAAAGGCGAATATATTACCTGATAGAGATCGTGAGCTTGATGCAATACATGAAGTTTTAGACCAGATTAATCCCCAAAATATTATATCAGCACCTGAGGAAGTGCATTTCGAAGGTGGCGATGTAATGTTGTGGAATGATTATGTATTTATTGGTACATATAAAAGACCAGATTATAAATCACATATTACAGCTAGAACTAATAAAGAAGGTGTGGAGTTTATTCGAGATTTGTTTCCAAATAAAAAAGTATTGAGCTTTGATTTGGTGAAATCAAAAGTAGAGCCTCGTGATAATGCATTGCACTTAGATTGTTGTTTTCAACCAGTAGGGCTTGATAAAGCAATTATCTATAAAGGAGGTTTTTATGATGAAGCAGAGTATAGTGAGTTGGTGAAAATTTTTGGAATGGAAAATTTATTTCATATTGAAAGAGAGGAAATGTATCATATGTTTTCTAATGTTTTTTCAATTTCTCCTGATGTTGTTGTTTCTGAAAAGAATTTTACAAGATTGAACCAATGGCTCAGAAATAATAACTTTACAGTAGAAGAGATTCCTTATGCTGAGATTGCCAAGCAAGAAGGGCTTTTGAGATGTTCTACTTTACCGTTAATTCGCGATTAATTTTATTTATATGTTACAGACTACTAATACAATTTTAATGATACGCCCTGTTGCTTTTCGTATGAATGAGCAAACAGCAGTCAATAATTACTACCAAAAAGTTTTAGATAATCTTACACCTGCAACTGTTAATGCAAAAGCTCAAGAAGAATTTGATGCTTTTGTTGCTAAATTGCGAGCAGTAGGTGTTGATGTTATTGTTGTCGATGATACTGTTGAACCAGATACTCCGGATAGCATTTTCCCGAATAACTGGATTTCCTTTCACGAATCAGGTGAGATTGTTTTATATCCTATGTTCGCTGAGAATAGGAGATTAGAACGCCGTGAGGATATTTTAGATCTATTAGAGGAGAAAGGTTTTGAGATTACGGATGTATGGGATTATACTTCTGCGGAAGAAGATGATTTATTTTTAGAGGGTACAGGTAGTTTATTGTTAGATCGCAAGAATGAAAAAGCTTATTGTGCTTTATCTCCTCGTGCAGATGAAAGTTTAGTTATTGAGTTTTGCGAGGATTTTGATATGCATCCAATCATTTTTGAAGCATTTCAAAATGTTAATGGAGAGAGAAAACATATTTATCATACTAATGTGATGATGTGTTTAGCTGAGACATTTGCTGTAATTTGTGCTGATTGTATTGATGATAAACAAGAGCGAAAATTAGTTTTAAATCAATTGAAAGATTCTGGAAAGGAAGTAATTACTATTTCCGAAGAGCAAGTGAATAACTTTGCAGGTAATATGTTGCAAGTTAAAGGAACTAATGATGAGCTTTTCTTAGTAATGTCTACTCAAGCTTATAATAGTTTAACGAAGGAGCAGGTAAAAGCAATAGAGAAACACTGCTCTATCTTACACAGTAGTCTTGATACGATCGAGGCTTGTGGCGGTGGTAGTGCACGTTGTATGATGGCTGAAGTATTCCTTCCTAAAAACTAAGAGATACTATATAAAACGCATAACAAGATGTTATGCGTTTTTTTTATTTCTTTTTATTATTTAAAATGAGTTTAAATAATATTAATTATTATATTTGCATCAAACAAAATCAAATAGAGTAAATAAAAATATGGCTCATAAATTGGGATTAATACTTGGTTTATTTTCTTTAACATCGTTAATAGGTTATAGTCAAGATACACTTACAACTCCTAAACAAAAGTTAGAAGAAATTGTTATTTCAGGACAATACAACCCACAATCAATAAATAAGGCTATTAATAATGTTACAATTGTTAACCGTCAAAGAATTGAAAATCTTGGTGCAGTTACTCTAGCAGATGCTTTGAATCAAGTGATGAATATCTCAATCTTGCCAAACGCAAAGTCGGGTAGGTCATCCGTAAAAATGTTTGGATTAGATGGTCAGTATTTTACTATTCTAATTGACAATATTCCGATGATTAGCGATGAGGGTTTTGGTAATAATACTGATTTGACTCAGATTAATTTGGATGATGTTGAGCGTATTGAGATCGTTGAGGGTGCTATGGGGGTTGATTATGGTGCAAATGCTGTTACAGGTATAATTAATATTATTACGAAGAAAAGTAATATTCACGATTGGAATGTAAGAGCTTTTATTCAAGAAGAATCTGTAGGGAAGGAATATAATCTTAAGAACAAAGGTAAACACGTTCAAGGATTAACGCTAAGTCATAATATTAATGATAACCTTTTTGCTAGTTTGTCTTATACACATAATGATTTTAAAGGTTGGTATGATGATCGTAAGGGGTTTACATATTATGGAGACGAGAATAAAAGGGGGCATGAATGGCTTCCTAAGAATCAGAATAATGTAAAGGGTTTATTGACATATCACAAAGATTCTTACCGTGTTTTTTACAAGTTTGAATACTTTAACGAACGCATGAAGAATTACAATAAGTTATTTGAAGTTAACGAAGATCCAACTTTTGATACTTCGGATCCAATAGCCTTAGATAGAATAAATAATACAAAAAGGTGGTCTAATATTCTTAATACTGTAGGAAATGTTAATGATCTGTTTCGATTTGATCTATCCTTTTCTTATCAGAAACAAGAAAAAGAAGTTGATTTGTATCGTTATAGAATTAGGTATGATGAAAAGTTTGACAGATCTAAGTACCGAACAGAAAGTAGAGAGGTGTTTTTCTCCAGAGGTACTTTTAGTGATTTTATTAAATGGGAGAGAGCTAAGTTTCAAGTAGGTTATGAAATTACTGAGAATAAAGGTTATTCAAGTATGACGGAATCTTTTGGTGAAACTCCTCAGAGAAAATCTATTGGTAGTTATGATTTCTATGCATCGTCTGAAATTAATGTTCTTCCTAAGTTAACTTTGAGACCAGGATATCGTTTGATGACTTCGAATTTGTTCGATAGTCAGCACCAATTTAATGTTGTTGCCAAGTATATTCTACCTGGAGATTATGAATTAAGAGCTACTGTAGGAACATCTCCAAGATTACCTAATTATGAGGAGTTGTATACTTATTTCGTTGATGTAAATCATGATTTACAAGGTAACCCTAATTTAACACCTGAAAAAGGTAAGACTTTTTTTATGAACATTAAGAAAAGTATTGAGTTAGGCAATGATGTGGAAGTTTCTACAAATTTAACAGGAAGATATCTTGTAGTTGATGATAAAATAGATGTAATTGAAGTTGTGTCACCAGAGGGATTGAAGTTTAAATATGAAAATGTTGATAAATACAGAAATCTTGGTATTACATTCTTAAATCAATTGTCGTGGAATAATTTGGATTTAGGTATAGGATTCACTCTTTCAGGAGCTGCTCAGCAAATCTACGGAGCACCTGATGCTACGGATAAGTTTTTGTATACTCCTGAAGTTACAGCAAATGTGAGTTATCGTTTACCAAAATGGAATACTTCTCTGTCTCTATACTATAAGTATAATGGGGAAGAAACAAAATATAAGATGGAGAGTGATTTAACAGGAGATTATTATATTAAAGGAAAGCAGGAAAGCTATTCATGGCTTGATTTTACAATTCGTCAACCTTTTTTGGATCGAAAACTTGTGACAACATTAGGGGTTAGAAACATATTTGATATTACTGATATTAAGTCTAGTACTAGTTCTGGAACAGCTCATGCAGGTGGAGCTTCCTCAATTCCTTTGGGATATGGAAGAAGTTTCTTTGTTAAGCTACAATATGATTTAGGTTTTTAAATTTTTGAATATATGGAGAGTGTTTTTAAACACATATTATCACTTATTATTATTAGTACTTTATTTGTTTCATGCGAAAAGGATTCAAGTAACGGAAATAGTGAATCAAGGGAATTTATTGTTGCATTTCAAGAACAGTCTATTATTTATGAAAATATAAAAGAGGACAGAGAAATCGTTATGAACTTTTCTGATGTTGCCGAAGAAGATGGTACTGTTGAAATTGTTTTTCATGAAATCAATGCTACTTATGGTATCGATTATCGTTTGTACCCGGAGGCAAATAACAATAGATTAGTAGTCCCTTTTAAAAAAGGTACAAGAACTGTAAGTTTTCAATTTAAGAATTTAATCTATCCTTTTGATCGCAGAGATAAAACAATTCAGTTTCATATAGATAAGGTTAATTATAGTATAAAAGAACCTTCTATTAAAGGATACAGCTCGATGGTTATTACATTCGACGCTGCTCTTGGAGGAGTAATCTCTCCTAATTTGGGAGGCCCAAATGAAGAAAATCAGGTTTATGTTGATTTAGGTGGTATTGCTACTTACGAGGTAAAGAGAGATTCTTGGGATTTAGCTTTTTTTAGTGGAAACGAGCATGTTGTCAAACTCAATAGCTCTATTTATATGGCTGCTGGAGAATTTGATAGTGTTAATCTTGATCAAGTAACTGAAGGTCAATTAGAGTCTCTTAAACAGTCTGTTCAAATAGGTACTTTTGATGCTACTAATGTGAAATACATTGATTTTCCAGATGGAGATCTTAATAAAACTGCTATCTCTAAAGTTAAGAATGAAGACAATGAAAATAAAGTTTTTCTTTTGAATTTAGGATTTAAACCAGGTATAAATGATGGCGTATCAGTCGGTTCGGTGAATGTTAGTGGTGAATCTAGAGGATGGATGAAAGTTAGAATATTGAAACGTGACAATGGATATTTATTGCAGTATGCACGTCTTAATGAGAAGACACACCAAGAAGTTCTTATTACTAAGAACAATGCTTATAATTTTCAATTTTTTAGCTTTGATAGTGAATCATTAGTCGCTGTTGAACCAAGTAAAGGTAAATGGGATTTAAACTTTACAGTATTTACTAATACAGTTGATCAACAGGGAACTCCTAAAGGATCATATGGTTTTTCAGACTTTATTTTGCATAATCGTTATGGCGGTGTCCTTGCTTATAGAGTTAAAATGCCATTACATAATAAAGATTACTATAAGAGTTTTAGCAAAGAAGATGTTGAAGAGAATCTATTTAGTGATGATTTGCGTACAATAGGAAGTACATGGAGAGATGTAGCAAATGATAAAATTCTTTATAAGGATGTATTTTATGTTGTACGTGATAGTAAAGGAAACTTCTATAAGTTTAAAATGTTAAGTTTGAGAGATGAGAAAGGAAATAGAGGATTTCCAAAGTTTGAATACAGATTACTTGAATAAGTAGTTTTAAAATATTAAAAAGTTACATGGAGATTTGTTGTCGCGCTCTTTGTAAGTGATTCAATTGAATTACAAATAGCATTTTGTATTTGTTGTTTATTGAGTTGTTAGTTTATTTTTGTTAGAAGAACCCCAAGTATGTCGCACTTGGGGTTTTTTATTTTCTTCTAATTTTCCCAGGAGTGATACCGTAGCTTCGCTTAAATGCAGTTGTAAAATGTTGTACATATTGATAACCACATAAAACAGCTATTTCTTTAATTGGTTGATCTGTGTTTTCTAATAATGCTTTGGCTCTTGCCATTCTTAGTTTGTATAGGTATCCAAAGACAGTCAAATTAAATTCTTCTTTAAATTCTTTTTTTAACTTGAAATCATTCATACCGACTTGACTCGATAGTTCAGAGAGCGTTAGAGGTGATTGAAGGTTTTGTTCTATTAAGTATTTTGCAAATTGTAAACTCTCTTTTTCTTTTTTATTGCTAATGTAGTTTTTTGTGTTTAGCGTATTGTACTGTTCAAGTTGAAGGAGAATTAGTTCATAAGCTTTTATTTCTAAAAAAGATCTTTTTAGTTCTCCAAATTTGTTACAATTACACATTTGAAATATTGTATTGTACATTTCGGATGTGATAGGCATATTATCGTTGAATAACTTAGTAGTAAAATCTTGATTTTCTGATTTAAAAAGTAATCCTATTTCTCTATAGTTGATTATTATACGATCTACAAATTCTTTACTGACAATAATTTCTAAATACTGATTATTAATGTTTCGATCATTAGTACTATATATACCATACAAGTTTTTATGACAATAAATATTATGTTCTCCTTTGTTAAATGTAAATTTTGGCGCTTTATTGGCTTTTGTTGAATAGAATTGTGAATAACCATCTAGGCAAAAATGCATTTCATAGTATGGTTTTGAAGTAATGAGTTCAACCGTTATTTCTTTTTTAGAATGTAGTTTTCCTATAGATATAACCATATCGTTATAATAATATTCTTGAATTTGATTTGTAAGTATGGATGAGACACTGACGGAGATATTGTTCTCGTACTTCATGTGATAAGGTTTTAAAAGCGTGATATAATCTCTGTCTACAAGAATTTCGTTTGTTATTGTGTTTCGAAGAGTCATTTTCATAAATAATCCGTTTGACGTAATTTTTTTATTTTTTGCGTAATAGCATTTTGTGAAAAATCAGTGAATTTTGTGCAAAGATAAATATTTAGATTAATTCTAAATAACTATCTTTGGTTAATAAATTTAAAGGTATGGAGCAAAAGGATTATAGTGAATTAGCGAATCAACTAAGTTGTCCACATGGAGAAGATGGAGTGATGATTGGTAATCGCATGTTTGTTTCTAATAGTAACATGATTTTTAAAACTATTGACCGTCTAAACATTAAAACAAATGATAGTGTATTAGAGTTAGGTTTTGGTAGTGGAAGACATTTACCATATATGTTTGAACAAGGTGCTAACATTCGGTATGTTGGTATTGAAGTATCTAAAGTCATGATTGATTTAGCTACTGATCTGAATTTAAAACTCATTAAAGAACAGAAAATAGAGTTTTTATTGGGTGATGGTAGTGCTAACTTTAAAGTAGAGGATGATAGTTTTACTCATTGTCTTGTTGTTAATACAATTTATTTTTGGGAAGATCCAGTGAAGTATTTGCAAGAGATATTTCGAATTTTGAAAACAAATGGTACTGTTGCTTTTACTTATATAAGAGAGGACTTTGCTCATACTCTTCCTTTTGTCATTGATTCTATTTTTCATTTGCACCGCACAGAAAGGCTTATGAGATTAATGACTAATATAGGATATAGGGATGTTGAACAAATTCAATATTTGGAGAATACCATTGATAAGATTGGAAATAAAGTAACTAGACCATTCGTAATCCTAAAGGGCATTAAGTAAACGTATAGTTAAGTTATAGCAAATTGACTGTCATTGTTTTATTGTTTATCTAAAAGTTGAAAGTTTAACAAATAAGTATTATGGATAAACAAAAGCAAACTATTTTAAATGAGAGATTACCGAAAGTTATGTGGCAAATGTCTTGGCCTGCTATTGCAGCAATGGTATTATTTGGCTTAAATAACTTTTTAGATGGCGTTTTTGTCGGCCATTTAATCAATAATGATGCACTTGCAGCTGTTGGTATCGCATTTCCTTTAGCTCAGATTACTCAAGCTATTGGAAGTTTAATTGGAACAGGTGCTGGTGCGGCAATTAGTATCTGGATTGGTTCAGGTAATGACAGTAAGCTGAGGAATTGTCTAGGAACAGTGAATTTTCTGAGTGTTATACTTTCTATTTTGTTTTTACTACCAGCCTTTATATTTGCTGAAGAATTGATTGCTCTAATGGGCGGACGCGGGCAGATTGCTTTATTAGCAATTGAGTATTTTAAAGTTACTCTTTTAGGTACTTTTTTATGGGTCCATGGGCTAGCATTGAATATGATGATTCGAGCTGAAGGTAAAATGAAGACTGCTGCAGTGATGATTGCAATCGGTTTAGTAATCGATGTGCTAGTGAAACCTTTATTTATTTCTATATTTGATTGGGGAATAGCTGGTGCTGCTTGGGCTACCAATCTTTCAATGCTTGTTTATACACTTTTAGGAATAGGTTACTATCAATTAAATAAGTCTTCTTTTCAAACCGTTGTTTGGTCTTTTAAAGTGGATTATGCTATTTTTAAAGAAATAATCTCTTTAGGATTGCCTGCTTTGATAATGATGGTAATGGTTGTTGTTCAAAATATTGTAGTTTTTAACTCCTTAGGTAGATATGGTAATGCTTCTGATATTACTTTTTTTACAGCAGTAAATAGATTTTACTTATTATTGAATACTCCAATGTTTGGTCTAATGCGTGCTTTGCAGCCTGTTGCAGGAATGAACTACGGTGTTGGCAATATTCTTAGAACTACCAAATCGTATACTTTATTTACTTGGGCAGGATTGTTTGTATTATTGCCTTTTTGGATTATCGTTATGTGCTTTCCACAATTAGTTTTATCTCTTATGATACCTAATTATCTTTTTTCGAGTCAACAGTTGGTTGATTTCCGTATTTATATGAGTGTTTTGCTTGGGTTACCTGCTATTTTTATGGCTATGGTTTGGTTTCCTTCAGTAGAGAATGGAAAAACCGCAAGTATTATTGCTATTTTAAGACAACTCATCTTATATGTTCCTGTCATTCTTATTTTGCCTTCTTTGTTCGGCATTCGTAGTATTTATTGGGCAAGTGCCTTTGTTGATTGGATGATTTTTGCAGTGGTTATTGTTGTAGTTCGAAAGAGTTTTGTAAAACTTATATACAGAACAAGGCTTAGTAAAGAGAGTAGGACGTAATATTTCTAATTAATTAATTTTTGCTGTGTGATATTAGCTATATTGCTTAAATTTGCTTGCAATTCAAATAGGGAGGACATACCTCCCTATTTTATTTTCATTATATAACACAACGATTATGGAATTATTGCACAAACGTATACTTCAAGATGGAAAATGTTTTGAAGGAGGAATTCTTAAAGTAGATAGTTTTATTAACCATCAAATGGATCCAACTCTGATGAAATCTATTGCTGTCGAATTTGTCAGGAGATTTGCTGGAACGAATGTTAATAAGATAATGACTATAGAAGCAAGTGGTATTGCACCAGCAATTATGACAGGATATTTACTGAATCTTCCTGTTGTTTTTGCAAAGAAAAAGAAACCTTCAACAATGGATAATATGCTTCATACTCAGATTCACTCTTTTACAAAAGATAGAACATATGATGTTGTGATAAGTAATGATTTTCTTCTGCCTACCGATAATGTATTGTTCGTAGATGATTTCTTAGCTTATGGAAATGCAGCTTTAGGTGTGATTGACTTAATTAAACAGTCTGGCGCTAATTTAGTAGGTATGGGATTTATTATCGAAAAAGCATTTCAAGAAGGCCGAAAAATGATAGAGGAACATGGGGTAAGAGTCGAGTCGCTGGCTATTATTGAAGATCTCTCTAATTGTACGATAAGTATTCAAAAGTAAATATTTCATTGGTTCACTCAAATTTGAGTGAACCTTTTTTATTGAATTGTTGGTTAGATTGTTTAGATTAGAGGTAATTATGTTGATTTTATACTTATGAAAAATATACCTTATTCATTTCTCGATCTTGCTATTCTAGGAAAGAATAGAACTATGACTGAAACTTTGCATAGCTTATTAAACACAGCTCAGTATGCAGATGCTCTGAAATACAATAGATTTTGGCTGGCAGAACATCATAATATGCCTCATATAGCAAGTTCGGCAACAAGTGTTCTGATTGGTTATGTTGCAAGTGGTACCCAAAATATTAGAGTGGGTTCAGGTGGAATAATGTTGCCAAATCACCCCCCTTTAGTTATAGCAGAACAGTTTGGAACATTAGAATCTTTATATCCTGGTCGAATTGATTTGGGATTAGGAAGAGCTCCAGGTACAGACCAGTTGACTGCTATGGCTCTTAGACGAAATGATACCTTGTCAGCAAATTTTTTTCCAAAACAAATTGATGAGTTGAGGCAGTTTTTTAGCCTTGATAATTCCAATGCTAAAGTTCGCGCTTTTCCTGGTGAAGGAGCACAAGTACCACTTTGGATTTTAGGTTCAAGTACTGATAGTGCTTATCTTGCTGCAGAACTTGGATTACCTTATGCTTTTGCTTCTCATTTTGCACCAAATCAAATTCAACTTGCCGCTTCTATTTATAGAAAGAACTTTAAAGCTTCTGAATGCCTTGAAGATCCTTATTTTATGCCTTGTGTAAATGCTATCCTCGCTGATTCTTCTGAAAAAGCTGAATATTTAGCTACTTCTTTTTATAGAATGTTTCTTGGTATAATAAGAAATGATCGTGAGCCTATGCAGCCGCCTATTGATACAATGAATGGTTTGTGGTCTGTTCAAGAGGAGGAATATGTCTATAATATGACATCTTGCTCATTTATTGGTAAAAAAGAAGATTTGCGTCCTGAAGTCGAAAGATTTTGTCAAGTTTTAGAAGTTGATGAAATAATGATTACTACACCCATTTACGATTGTAATGATAGATTGCATAGTATGAAGTTGTTTTCTGAATTATTTAACGGTTAATGATTTTTGTTGTTAAATTTGCGAATCATTAAATTATGAAAAAATGAAAAAAATTTATGTATTTATTTTAGCCTTTATAATTGTTTCTTGTAATAATGCTACAACAACAAAGGAGGTATCTTATGAAAATGAGTTTACAGTAACTGTGCCAAGTATGATGCGTGAAGGTATAGATTTAAATGAGGAAGCTGATTTACAATTGAGTAATGGGTTTAATGAACTTTACTTAATAGTTCTTAGTGAAAGTAAACAGGATTTTGATAGTCTTGTTGAGTCTGAATTAAGAGATGAGAATGATACAAGGTCTAATTTTGAATGGTTAGTGGATATTACAAAATCAAGTGTTCTTGATTCATGTGATCTGGTTTATAAAGAGGGAAGTATGAAAGATTCTATTATAAATGGTATTGAAATGAAATATACTTCTATTGAAGCTAAAGTAGTAGGGATTGATATTTTATATCATTATGCATGGTATAATTCTCGAAATAAATATTATCAAATTCTGAGTTGGACATTATTGAGTAAGAAAGATAAATATAATGATGTAGTTAGAGATATGACGCTTTCGTTTAAGGAGAAATAAAAATGTATTAAAAAGGGGATTAATT
>NZ_WSPP01000357.1:0-950 GCF_009767705.1 Myroides sp. LoEW2-1
AACCCGTTGTGCATTTTAAACAATCGGTTTTTTTAAAGTATTTAGATTTCTATTGAGTAAGAATTTATTAATATATTGTATTGTAGTCAAGGCAGTTATCTTAGATAATATTCTGGTTCTATAGCCATCAAATGATTTAGCATAATTACGTCTAATCATAAATTGATCACATAATTGAGAGAATAAGGTTTCAATTCTTTTCCTACCTTTTTGGTATAAAAAGAATTGTGGCTTATAGTCAAGTTGATTTTTTCTTTTAGGAGTACTTAACTCAATATTGGCACTCTCAAATAAATCTAATTGTATCTTACTTGATAAATAACCTTTATCTCCAATTATCACACAATCATTCATTTGATGCTTTACATCTTCTAAATATCTAATATCATGTACAGAAGCTTTGGTTAAATCTATACTATGAAAAACACCTTCAAATGAACAAACTGCATGTAGTTTATATCCATAAAAATACATAGATTGAGAGGCACAATAGCCTTGATTGGGAGAAGTCTCGTATTGTTCTTTACAAATTTTAGCTCTATTACTTCTTGATAGTTTACAAACCTCTAATGGCATACTATCAATAATAAAATGAGTTTGATTATTATTAATCAATTTTGAGATTTTGACTCTTAAAGCTTCAATATGAAAAAACAAACGACGTTTTCTTCTATTATAAACACTGCGTTCTATTTTTTGTTTTAATTCTTTAGGTAAGAGTGTAAACAAATAATTCTCACTATCTATACCGAGATATTCAGCTGTTAAACAAATACTTATCAGTTCAATATCACTTAGCTTAGGTTTACGTCTTTGATAAGAAAGTAAAGTGTTTTCACTAATTGACTGTAAAACTTCTAAGATTCTTTTGTAATTTGCAAGCAAGTTGTCCATAGGTGAATTTTTGGGTAGGATCTTAAATTTACTGCTTATTGTAAGCATGGACAACT
>NZ_WSPP01000358.1:0-2612 GCF_009767705.1 Myroides sp. LoEW2-1
CTTCTGTAGTACCATCTTCTTTTTGTAAAAGAATCCTGTTGTTTACAAATAGCATTTCTTTTAACTCACAATAAAATTCAATATCAGATAGATAAATTAAAAATCCATTATAATAATCAATGTCAATATTGTCAGCAAAGTATTTCTCTATTCCTAGATTAATATTATTCCAAGTTAAAATCAAGTCTTTTTTACTATAAAAAACACCTTTAAATTTACAGTTAATAAACTGATTTGTAATAGCACTATAAGTTATATAAGAAGATAAATCCCCTCCAAAAAAAGGATATTTGTTTACTAAATATTTTTCACCTGAAGTAATTATAAATCTTTCTAAACTAGGAAATCTAATCTCAGGAGTATGTTGAATATCACTAGTAATAAAAAACTCTAATTCTTCCTCTACATTCTTTCTATAAACATCATTATAATAATCTTCTAAAATATTCTTTTGATTATTAATAGAAATGTACTTAACTAAGTTTTCACTATCTTCTGACACTTCTTTTCCATTAGTATATAACTGTTTAAATACTTCTACTTTATCATGTTCACTAAAAAAAGGTAAAGTAGAATAATCAATTGTATCAGGGCTAGGTAAAATTACATGTATTTCTCCTTTTTTTCTTTGTCTTGCTAATGCTTGGATAATAGCATTAATACCATCTGTGAATACACCATAGTTATTTTTGAATAAACTTTTTGCTCCTTTAGGGGGCATTATAATAATAAAAGCATGATTTTCTTTCTCAATGCTAATTCCTGTCTTAAAGTTAGTACCAACATTACATTTTAAAGGATCATATCTATTTGTAGGTATTTCTCTATCAGGTCTTTGATTATTATCTAAAGCTGTTGTACAATTTTGTATTTCAGAGTATTTTTGAATTAATATATTTCCAATACTTCTTTCTTCATGTGTGTTTTTACAAATATTATCTGCTAAAGTCTTAGAGTAGCTTAGTATATCTATATCTTTTTCATGTTCAATTAATAATTTTAGAAGATTTACAATGTTTTCATCATTGTAATTGTAATATTGATTATTATTATAATGAAGGTATAATTCACTTTGTTTTTCAACAATACGAATTCTTTTAGATTCTATCAGTTGTATTTTCTTTTCAGTAAGATTTGCTAAATACTTGATTACTATCTTGGATGCTTCATTAAATGTAGCACTAATAATTAAGTTCTTGTGTATTACATTTCTCCATTTCCATAAAGTAAAAATATACTCTTCTTTGAAATTATGTATAGCATCATGAATCTCATCATATATAAATACTGCTTTTTTATTGTTATCCTCACAGTACTTTACCATTTGATTAATATAGTCTCTTTTAGCTTGAGAGTTAATTAATGCATCTTCACCTGGATTTCCTAATAGAGCATTTACAGTAAGTATATGCACTTTTGAATCTTCAGGTTTAATATCTCTATTTATTCCAATGTTTTCATATCTATAAATTTGACCTTCAGGGATACCACAATCTTTAGTTTTATCATAATACTGTTGTACTAAGCTCATATAAGGTGATGCTATAAATATAACATATCCCTCTAATTCATAATATTGCTTTACAAGTTGAATAATTGAATAAGTTTTACCTTGTCCAACTCCTGCATTAACAACAACAGTATTTTTAGTACTCAGGTCTATTGCATTTTGTAATTCTCTATTTATATAGCCATCAGCATTAGGTGTTATAATAATCTTTTCTGCTACATTAAAAAATTCAAAATCATCAGGATTTAGTTCTTTAAATTCAATAGGATAATCATTGAATGGTGTAATTAGTTCTTCCATTAGTAATAAGTTTAACTGTACCTAGTAATTAGGCACAGTTAAATATATAAACATTATTATTTTAATTTACTAGATAGTCTATTTATATGTTCACTAACCTTAGTATTAACTATTTTTCCATAATGTTCTTGTGTCATAGTAATTTTAGAATGTCCTAGAAGCTTAGAAACTATCTCTATAGGTACATCATTATACAGTAGAACTGTAGTAGCAAAAGTCTTTCTAGCAGTATGATGAGTTAGTAATTTATCTATCCCTACTATAAAAGCTATTTCTTTCAGGTAAGAATTAAATCTTTGGTTACTTATTTTTGGCAGGAGCTTTTCTTGTTCTTCATTTGTATTCTCTAGTTTCTTTAATAATTCAAGAGCTCTAGGTAGTAAAGGAATAGATATAGTTTTATTTGTTTTTTTACGTGTCATTTTAATCCATAAGTTATTATCAAACTCTTCTATAATATGTTTTCTACTTAGCTCATTCATTTCATTGTAGGCTAATCCTGTATAACAGCAGAAAACAAACATATCTCTTACTCTTTCTATTCTCTTTTGAGAGAAGTTATAGTTTTCTAACTTCTTTAATTCTCCTTGATTTAGGTATATTATTTCTTTTTTCTGTTTTTGAGGTTTATAAAGTATGAAAGGATCTTTAAATAAATATTCTTGTGCAATAGCTACTTTAATAACTCTTCTAAACCTCTGTATTGTTTTTATAATAGTATTAGGTTGAAACTTTTTTTCAGTCTTTAAATAGAACTCAAAATCTGTAATAAAGCTATATCTTAATTCCTTCAGCAGGAAAT
>NZ_WSPP01000359.1:0-642 GCF_009767705.1 Myroides sp. LoEW2-1
GTCTTATATCTCAAAAATATTTGTCACTGTTGACATTGTTTTACTTAAGAAAGAAAATACTGAAGTAAAAGTACTGTTGATTAAAAGAAAAAATGAACCATTTAAAGATAAATGGGCTTTACCTGGAGGATTTGTCGATGAAAATGAAGATTTAATGGTAGCCGCAAAACGCGAATTATTGGAAGAGACTACAATTGACTGTAAAAGTTTAAGTCAATTAGGTGCTTACGGCAAACCATTTAGAGATCCACGCTCGCATGTTGTTAGTGTCGCTTATATAGGTTTAGTAGATACTAATACGAAGGGAAAGGCTGCAGATGACGCTAAGGAATTAGATTGGTTCTCACTTGACGAATTGCCTGAGCTGGCATTTGATCATGGTGATATCTTACAAGACGCAATTAAAAAAGCCATACTTTAAAGTATGGCTTTTGGTTTTTAGATAAATCACAATTTTGTGTTTGTGATAATTTCGTTATAGTATTTTTCTCAGATTAAATTATTGATTTACATGAGAACTGTTTTTTTTAAGCATTGCTTAGAACTCTTTTTTCCATCACAAATGTTCCAAAAGGAATAATAGATGCTATACAAATTAGGGCATAAGTTTTCATACTCCACTTCTGATCAGATTTTAATACA
>NZ_WSPP01000360.1:0-219 GCF_009767705.1 Myroides sp. LoEW2-1
CGATGAGGGATTCGAACCCCCGACCCCCTCGGTGTAAACGAGGTGCTCTGAACCAACTGAGCTAATCGCCCAAAGTTATTTAAACTAAGGTCTTTTACTGTACGGTAAAATAGTGGGCGATGAGGGATTCGAACCCCCGACCCCCTCGGTGTAAACGAGGTGCTCTGAACCAACTGAGCTAATCGCCCAAAGTTATTTAAACTAAGGTCTTTTACTGTA
>NZ_WSPP01000361.1:0-1242 GCF_009767705.1 Myroides sp. LoEW2-1
TACCTTAGACATATCTAAAGTCTGAGGGTTACCATCCTTATCTGTATAATTAAAGATGTGTTTGTCATTCTCAAAGGTATATGTAACTGTTCCTCCTGCTGGCGGATTAGTTGTGAAGTAATCATTAAATATCTTCTTAACATCTTCATTGTTGATAATATCTTCGAAGTTATTCATTACGTCACCCACTACTGTTATCTCTACAGGCTCATAATTCGAATCTGCTCTCTTTTCGTTATAGTACTTATAGACACCTGTCTTTTTAGTACCATTCATCACAGCAATTATACTTGTTTCTGTTTCAGTGATACTTGCAGAACTAACGAATACTTTCAAAAACTCATTAAACTCTTTACTATCTTTAAGTAGTTTTGTAAGATCTATTTCTGTATCAGGTGTTGTGCTATCCTCATTTTTATAAACTAAAATAGCCTTTTCAGTACCTGTACCAGGAGCTAAAGTAGTCACTGTTTCAAACTCTTTTACTAAATCACTGATAGAAACCTCTTTCTCCTCTTTAGTTGATTTATCAATCCATTTAAAAGTAAAATTATTATCACCTTCATTAGTAATTGATACATTGCCATCTTGAGCTGTTTCTTTAATATAAGTATATAATGTACTATTTGAAACCAAAGCATTCCACTTAGCATTTGACCAAAAGTAAAATCCTGCTTCAAGGGTTGTACTTCCTGTATTGTAAACTAATAAACTTTCTGGATAATCTCCATCTTTAACAATAGTAGTTAAATCTAAACTACTCTTTAACTCAACTCGTGGTATCAAAACCCCTTTATTTTTGGAGCCTATTTCTAGCTCAGCACTAGCATTTGGTAGTGGTGTACCGATTCCTGTTTGAGCATAAACAGTCATTGTTCCAAACAATGCCAACAATGGTATAATATTTTTTTTCATAGCTTTTGTTTATATATACAATACAAATTTAACATAATAGATTAAACAATAAACAAAAAGTATTATAAATCAGCATATTACAAGCTACTTCCATCAAGTATTTAATTAACAAATTCAAACTAATATAAAACATTTAGCACTTTAACTACTATAGAAATAATAAATACACAATAAAACAAAATATATAATATTAAATACATAAAAATAACAATTCAAATTACAAAACACCAAAACTATAATAAACACATTATGTTAATAAATACTATTTTCTGTTGAATTCATCTAAATGTTAATTTTCAACATTTTTAAATTGATTCTGAACTCAGT
>NZ_WSPP01000047.1:0-14636 GCF_009767705.1 Myroides sp. LoEW2-1
TAAGTCTAAAACTCGTTTTAATTGCAAGAACTTTTAATCTAAGAGAAAAGTAACGTTTTATATAATACAAAAGAGGGTGACCTTTTGGGACACCCTCTTTTTTTATTCTTTTCCTTTTTTCATGTCTTTACGAGAGGTAGTGAAATTCGAGTTATTTCAAATTAATTCAGTTTTATTAGGCACTATTGTTTTTACTTTTTTACATTTGAGATAAACGACAGTAAAACTTCTAACAAATGATTACAGCTATTCAAGATTGTGTCTTAGTCAATCAAAAGAATATTTTTTACAAGCACTTTATGTATTCAGAGGAGTGTAGGGATACGATTGTATTGTTACACGATTCTTTAGGGTGTGTAACTCTATGGCGCGATTGGCCTGAGTTATTAGTTGAAAGGTTACAGTGTAATATCTTGGTTTACGATAGAGTAGGGTATGGCTTATCAGATAGAATGGATACAACTGTTAGAGGAAAGAACTATTTAATACAGGAGGCTGTATTCTTAAAAGCTTTTTTAGAAATATTGGGATTAGAACGCGTGGCGCTTTTTGGGCATAGCGATGGAGCATCTATAGCTTTGTTATATGCTGCTTTATACCCGCAATATACTTCCGCATTAATCGCTGAAGCTGGACATATTTTTGTAGAAGAAATTACTTTAAAGGGGGTAAGGTCAGCTAAATTAGCTTACGAAACAACGGATTTAGCCGATCGCTTAGTGAAGTACCATGGAACCAAAGTAGATGATATAGTGAAAGCATGGGTAGATACTTGGTTGTCTCCCGAATATAAAGATTGGTCTGTAGAGGATAAAATGAGCAATATTACCTCTCCATTGCTTTTCATTCAAGGAGATTTGGACGAATATGGCAGTTTAGATCAAGTAGAGAAAACAATAGCAAAGGCTCAAGGACCGGTCGAGAAAGTTATCTTTTCAGATATAGGCCATACTCCGCACAAAGAGTGCAAAGAGCAAACATTAGACGTTGTAGTATCTTTCTTTAAGCGGTATTTGTAATTACAACGCCTTTAAAGCCTCTATTTTATCTTGAAAGAGATTTACAAGGCGAGGATCTTTACTTGTCATATAAGAATTTACCAGGCTGTTTAAGTACAAATCCAAGTCAGTAACAGTACTTCCCGGTGCTAAGGTAAACGGTGTAGTTAAATTCTTTTTGGCAATAGCCTCTAATGATTGTTTGATATATGTTTCTTTGTCCATGGGGATGAATAGCTTTTTGCAAAAATAGTAATTATCGGTATAAAAAAAAGGACTGAAAGTATTTCAGTCCTTTTGTATTACTTAATTCCTTGAGTGGGAATCTCGATATAATAGGTTTTTCCCTTTGGTTTAAGACTTGTGTTTACAAGCCAAGGGTTGTATAGCTTCAATAGTTTGTAGTTAATCCCCTGTTCTTTTGCGAAAAGAGGTAAATCAGTGATGTCGTAATCAACTGCTACTTTTTTCATTTTAATAGGTTTGTACGTTTCATTTTTTGGAACATTGAAACCGTACTTTTCGCTGTTGCTCATGATTTCTTTCAGCGCTAATATTCTGAATACGTAACGAGAAGTTTCTTGGTTTAGGAATAAGTCGTAGTAATCAGTTACATATTGACTATCCATAGCTCTGGTCATGCCTGCCATTCCTCTGTTGTATGAAGCTGCTACTAATGTCCAAGAACCGAATTTAGCTTTAGCATCATTGAAGTATTTGCACGCAGCTTCTGTCGCTTTTACTAAGTCATAGCGCTCATCTATTGTTTCGTCTATAACTAAGCCGTAATCTTTTCCAGTTCCTTTCATAATTTGCCAAAAACCACTTGCACCTGCTGGTGAAACAGCATTAGCAAGAGCACTTTCGATGACACAAAGATATTTGAAGTCATCAGGAATACCATTTTTGGCTAATATAGGTTCGATTACAGGAAAGTATCTATCTGCTCTTTTCATCGTTAAGATTGTCGAACCGTGGAGGTTTGTATTGACAATCATCTCTCTGTCAAAGCGCTCTTTTACATCTGTCAGGTGTAATGGGGCAGCTTCTCCAGCAAAGTCTATTTTACTTGGAATAGAGTGTAGATGAGGGCTACTTGTAGTTGTCTCATTCTCATTTGGATTTTCTGTATGACTTGCAGAAAATATTAATGTAGACGATATAGCAGTTACAGCTATAATAGATAAAATTGTACGAACTGTCTTTTTCATTTTTTTACTTCTTGTATTATGTTTGATAAGTGGCTGTTGAACCACTTGTACTTTGTGAGTATCATTGCGTGTGTTCCTCCTTTGAGAACAATGGCATTCTCTATGTTTTTTATTGGAAATAATTCATCTTTCTCACCATGGATATGTATAACATTTTCCAAATTACTTTCCTGATTCCAATTGAGTATTTTATCAATACACCAATCTAAATACCCTTTACTTCTTAAAGGTAAGTATTTATCGTACATAATCATGCGTTCTTTGTGTTTCTTGCTCAAAAAAAACTGGTAAACCTTTAGAAAGAAATTGACTTTCCCTGTTGGTAGCAATTTGTACAACTTTGTTTTTCTTGCAAAGCGATATAGGTTTGGAAACTCTTTACTAGAACGAACACTTGATATTATAATTGTTTTGCGGACCTCTATTTTTTTTGAAATTTCTTGTGCGATGATACCTCCAAATGATACCCCTATCAAAACCGGATTGGGCTGTGGCATTAATTCGATATATCTGTCGCAATATTCGCTTAAACTTTGCTCCTCTACAATTGGCAACCATTCAAAATAAAAGGGTTCATATATATCCAAATCAATATTAATTCTCTCAAAAATCAGAGAACTTGAAGTCATTCCTGGAAAGAAAAAAACAGGTATTTTGTTCATTTTAAATAAATTAACTTTATTAAAATTGTAGGGATGAAAAAAAAACGTAATTTTGATAAATATAATGAATTCAGATACTAAATTGAAAAGGATACTACTTTAAAGTTTTTTTATTTAATATCCCTCACCTTTTACTTCCCACATATTTTATTTTTAGTTATCTAATCGCGTTGTATAAGCAATGAAAATATATAAAAACATACTGATATAATGGAAATTAAAGACAATGAGTTACTTCGTCAGTTCGAGTGTGAAACTGATACAGGAATGCTTAGTGTAGAATATTCATTGCAAGAAAGGAAAATATTCTTAACTAAGCTAAAAGGTCTTGAAAATGCTGTTCAAAACCAAGCAGCGGACTTCTTAAAAGCAATTTTGGAATTAGTAAGAGAAAAGAAACTACGCGTGGTGCCTACACACCCAAAAATTGTTTCTTTTTTCAGAAAGAATCCTGGGTACAAAGAAATGTTACCTCCGGGGATTCGAATCTAAAAACACGTAGGTAGAAAAACCTATTTAACACACAACATTGTATTTTGAAAAAAACATTAAAAAAGGTCTGAGTTTATTTTATAAAACTCAGACCTTTTTTTATAGAAATTCTAATCTTACTATTCCATCTGCATCAATCGTTGTCAATTTAATCTGATGTAGTGTATTTACCAGTTCAGGATTCCACGGCGTTTTTACTTTTACATAGTTTTCAGTAAATCCGTGAATATAGCCCTCTTTGTTTTCACTTTCAAATAAAACAGTCTTCTCTTTTCCTAACTGGGATTCGTAGAATGCTCTGCGTTTTTTTACAGAAAGCCCTCTTAACATCTTACTGCGTTTGTTTCGCACATTCATTGGTACAACAGCATCCATTTCGATAGCTTCTGTATTATCTCGTTCAGAATAAGTGAATACATGCAGATAAGAGATGTCTAAGTCATTTAAAAAGTTATACGTTTCTAAGAACTTTTCGTCTGTCTCTCCTGGGAATCCAACGATAACATCTACTCCAATACAGCAGTCTGGCATCACTTCTCTGATTTTAGAAACGCGTTCTACATATAATTCGCGTAGATAACGTCTTTTCATTTTTTTCAAAATGTCATTGCTACCTGATTGTAGTGGAATATGGAAGTGTGGAACAAACGTTCTACTCTTAGATACAAAGTCAATAGTTTCGTTTTTAAGTAGATTCGGTTCGATAGAAGAAATCCTTAGCCTTTCTATCCCTTCAACTTTATCTAATGCTTGTACAAGTTCTAAGAAAGTGTGTTCGTGTTTTTTATTTCCGAACTCTCCCTTACCATAATCTCCGATATTCACTCCCGTAAGAACAATTTCTTTAATGTTCTGTTTGGCAATTTCAGCTGCGTTTTTTAGTACATTATCCATTGTATCACTACGAGAAATACCACGAGCAAGTGGTATTGTGCAATACGTACATTTATAATCACATCCATCCTGTACTTTTAAGAATGCACGTGTTCTATCCCCAATTGAGTAGCTACCCACATAAAAATCAGCTTCAGAGATCTCACAAGAGTGGACTTGGCCCATCTCATTTTTAGTTAGATCATTGATGTAGTCTGTTATTTTAAATTTTTCTGTTGCACCAAGTACTAAGTCTACTCCGTCAACAGAAGCCAATTCTTCTGGTTTTAACTGAGCATAACAACCTACTGCAGCAACGAATGCTTTGTCGTTTTTCTTTTGAGCTTTTTTTACAATTTGCTTAAATTGTTTATCTGCGTTCTCTGTAACAGAACAGGTATTTATTACATATATGTCTGCAACTTCGT
Organism: Myroides sp. LoEW2-1; assembly: GCF_009767705.1. NCBI lineage: Bacteria > Pseudomonadati > Bacteroidota > Flavobacteriia > Flavobacteriales > Flavobacteriaceae > Myroides > Myroides sp. LoEW2-1. The sequence continues at coordinate 4,665 of NZ_WSPP01000047.1, forward strand.
CAAATTCTACACGATCGAATCCTTCATCGGTAAAGCTTCTCGCTATTGTTGAGGTTTCTGAGAAATTGAGTTTACAACCTAAGGTATAAAAAGCTACTTTTTTTCTATTTTCCATAATGTTCTTATACTATATAGTAACTTTGACTATATTTACTTTTTACTAAAAAAAGGATTGCAAATTTACATACAAAAATCGGTTTGATGAAATCAATAATATATTATATATCAATATTTTGTGTTTTAACTTTTATGATTTCGTGTCAAAATAAAAAGATACAAAATGATGAAAATAAAGTATTTAGATATAATGAGAGTGCCAATATAGCGACATTGGATCCTGCTTTTGCAAAAAGCATGAATATTATCTGGCCTTGCAATCAAATTTTTAATGGTTTAGTTCAATTAGATGACAGCTTGCATATTCAAGGAGATATTGCAAAATATTGGAATATAACCAAAGGTGGACTGCAGTACGACTTTATCTTAAGAGATGATGTGTATTTTCACAAACATTCTAATTTTGGAGTGGATAGTACTCGTACAGTTACTGCCAGTGATTTTGTATATAGTTTTGATCGATTGTCGAGTTCGTCTATTGCTTCGCCAGGGGGCTGGATACTCCAAAAAGTAAAAAGCTACCAAGCGATTAATGATACTGTTTTTCGCGTAAATCTAACAGAGTCATTTCCTGCTTTTTTAGGATTGATGTCTATGCGCTACGCCTCAGTGGTACCACGTGAAATCGTAGAAGATAAAAAAGCAGAGTTCCGCTCTAATCCTATTGGAACAGGGCCTTTTGCATTCAAACTATGGGAGGAGAATATCAAATTAGTTTTGCGAAAGAACCCCCTGTATTTTGAGAGAGATAAGAACGGGGTTCAATTGCCTTACTTGGAAGCTGTGGCAGTTACTTTTTTACCAGATAAACAAAGTGCCTTTTTGCAATTTATACAGGGAAATCTCGATTTCATCTCTGGATTAGACCCCTCGTATAAAGATGATATTATAGATATTCACGGTAATTTAAAACCGAAATATCAAGACCAGTTTAAAATGATAACAGGCCCCTATTTGAATACGGAATATTTGGGATTTAACTTTTCAAGTGATCATGCGATCATAAAAGATAAGCGTATCAGACAAGCGCTGGACATTGGTTTTGATAGGAATAAAATGTTAGCTTACTTGAGAAATGGAATGGGAGAAAGCAAGGTTGGGGGGATGATACCGAACGGTCTTGAAGGTCATCTCACACTCGGTGATCGATATGATTTTGGCAAAGCGAAAGAGTTAGTTGATGCTTATAAAAAAGAGAAGAACGAGAGTTCGATTGTTTTGACTTTATCAACGGATGCTTCTTATTTAGATATTGCAGAGTACTTACAACGCGAATGGCAGAAAATAGGTATCGAACTTAAAGTAGATGTGATGCCACCTTCTACCTTAAGACAGAGTATTGCTTCTGGTACTGTTTCTTTTTTTAGAGGTAGTTGGATAGCAGATTATCCCGATGCTGAAAATTACTTATCGCTGTTTTACTCGGCAAATAAGGTTCCGTATGGAGCAAATTACACTCGGTTTGACAACCGCAACTATGATGCGCTATTACGCGCTGCAATAGAGGAAGAAGATCTCGATAAAAGAGATCTAATGTACCAAGAATTGGATCGTATAGTTGTAAATGAAAAACCAGTTATCATTTTGTTCTATGATAAAGTGGCGCGTTTTACTTCTAATAAAGTTGAGAACTTAGGTATAAATCCAATGAATAACTTATTTCTCAAAAAAGTTTCTAAAAAGAATAATTAACTTTAGATAGCCAAGGCCTACGCTTATTGTACACTTTTTTGACAAGGGTAAGAGCCGGTTTTTTCTAAGACTAATGGATTGATAGCTTATAAAATTACCTGAGATAGGTAAATTTTCGAGCTGTTTGGCTTTAGTAATTCTATGAAGCGCCTTACCGCTTTCTTTTTCGTAAGGTTTTGTAGCGATATGCCTTCCTTGAATCACAGATATATCGCAGTGATTTTAGGGGAGCATTTTACTTGTTAGTATTTTCTTTATTCGATTTGCTTCCATATTTTTTCTTGCCATGCTTATTCCTTTCTATCATAGGCTTAGGTTTGTTTTTCTATTGTTTTTCGATAAACTAATGAGATCAATGGTGAAAGTATAGTAGCACAATAGTTGGGCTAACCCCTTGTTTTACGCATTATTGTCCTACTATTGTCCCGTTATTGTCCTACAATATTCATACAAGCCCTTATTTTACTAAGGCTAAGGCAAGTTACATGCTTTTGGGTAAAAGCTGGTTTTTCGTATTAAGTAGTTGATTTTTAATGACTTGTATTTATTTTGTGTTAAAAAAAAATAATATTTTTTTTGTTTTGCGGATGATTTTAGCCTGTTTAAGTCAATATTTTGATCATTTTAAAGTGAAATTAAGGTTGTTTTCTAAAAAAAAAGAGAAAAATATGTTCTATTGAAGAAAAAAAAAATTGTTTTTTTTGTGTAGAAAACAAATTTTCATTTTGTTATCGTGATGGCTATATGCATTATACTTTTTTAATAGATTGGATGCTATGTCTTAACTAACTCATCCTTTTGAATTGTTTTCTCCTTGTTTTGCGATTAAGTGGCTGAAGTGATTTTTTAGAGATAAGTTTTAGGTTATACTCCAAGAGAATGCATGATTGTGCTTCTCGATTAAATGCAGACATATTGTATAAAATAGTGAGATAAATACGCTAAATGGTGTAGATCTTGTCTATATAGTTTAAGATAAATTAGATTAATGATTATATTTGTTTTTTGATTAAAAATCACCTTACAAAATGACGAATGAACTAACGATTTTAGTGGTTGATGATGAACCTAAAGTTGGCGAACTATTAAAGAAAATAATTGAAAAGAAAGTAAAGTATAGCGATAAATTAGTTGTTACTACTGTTACTTCAGTAAGTGAAGCAATTAATTTTGTCAACAATGATAAACCTGATCTTGTATTTTTAGATATTCATATGCCTGAAGAAAATGGGTTTGATTTTTTAAAGCAAATTAAAGATAAGAGTTTTGAGGTTGTGTTTACAACGGCCTATGAACAATATGCAATTGAAGCAATTAACGAATATAATTGCCTGAAGTACTTATTGAAGCCAATTGATGTAGAAGATGTACAAAGTGTATTTGACAAGTACAAAGAAAAGGAAGGGTATCAGGAGTATTATAAAATTATCAAGCACAATTTAAAGCGCCACTTGCTCAAAATGGATGATATCATATTGTGTAAGGCAGCTGATAATTACTGTGAAATTTACGCAGAGAACACTAAGTTCTTGGTGTCAAAAACGCTGCGTGCAATTGAGTCAAAGATAAAACACTCTAATTTTGTTCGCGTGAATCGCTCTTATCTTGTGAATATGAACTATGTGAAATATATTGAAAAGGATACGAATAGAGTTTTCTTTAAGGAGGAGCTAATTGATAATCCCGAATGTCACGATATAGAGATAATCGTAGCAGCAACCATGATTAGAGAATTGAATAAATGGAACTTGTAAAGAAATGGCACATTTTATTGCTGCTTTTAGTAGGACTAAATGTATTAGGTCAAAATAATTATATTACCAAGAGGCTGTCTGTTAGCGATGGCCTTTTGGCAAATGATATACGTACCTTATGTTTGGATTCTAATGGTGTGTTATGGATCGGGTCAAGATCAGGATTAACGCAAATAATACAAGGAAATATCACAGCCAACGCTGCTGCTACAGAGTTTAGATATACCAATGTTACCGATATTATAGAAGATAGTAATAAGAGTATCTGGGTATCGAGTTATGGACAAGGGGTACTGTATCAAAATGAAGGCACCAAACGGTTATTTACTACTCAAGACGGTTTAATTTCTGACCGAATTCGCAAGTTTTTTATACATCGAGATCAGTTATATGTTGGGACAGTAGAAGGTTTATCTATTATAAATATCAACGACTTTAGTATACGCAGTCCACAATATGTAAAAAATAGAGATCACAATTTTGAAGTTTCGGGTTTCTTTGCCGTAGAGGATAAAGTCTATGCTACCACAATAAACGATGGGACATATTTAATAGACGATACTTCTTTGATTAAAGTGAATGATATTGAACGAGTATTGTCAGTATATCAATATGGAGATTATGTTTTCTATGGCTGTCAATTTGGATTAGTAGTTGAGAATATCAAGACTCGTGAGTTGAATTATCATGCCGATTTGCCAAGTGTTCGATTGATTAAAGAGATAAATGGACAAGTTGTCTTTGTCAGTTCTGGAATGTTTGAGAATAAAGGGGGGATCTACAAATGGGAAAAAGACAAAAGTGTAGATGTTACCCAAGAGTTCAATGTTACGTCCACAGATTTGTATTCTCTTGCTTATGATAAAGTAAATGATTTTCTATATGTAGGTAGTGAATCAGAGGGACTTTATAAAGTAGATATGTTTTCTGCTTTGTCTTATGATACTTCTATTGGCCGAATTATGGCATTGACGAGTCACCATAAAAGGCTCTATGTATTTGCAAAGAATGGATTGACTATCAAAAGCGATGACAAGGTAATTTCTCATACACCTAATTTGAAATTCAAGCAATTTCAAGAGAAACACTATCACAAATTTCAAAAGTTAGCGACTAAGGAGAATCACTTTTTTGAATTAGACTATACTATTCCAGCGAATAAAATAATCTATTACAAGGCTATCGTAAAGAATAACGCTATATGGGTCAGTACGAATATTGGTATGTTCGAAGTAGATCTTGATGGTAATATTTTGAGTTATTACAATATTCACCACTATCAATTCGAGTTTATAAACAATACATTGATAGAATCTAACCCATATGGTGGAGTGAGAGTATACAGTGATATACAGCAGATGAAATACGATTATCACTTGCGTATTGAAGGGACTAATATTCCGAGAGATATTGTCGATATAAAGCAGTTAGGTAATCGTTTGTTTTTTGCAGGAGCATTAGATGGTCTATACTCTTATAGTGATAAGGAGGGGTTCGTTTCCCTTAAAGAGAAAGGGAGCTTTACTGAGCGAAGACTTAAGATGTTGGCTATAAAAGAGCCTAATAAGCGAATGTATGTTGCCACTGATTTTAATGATATTTATTGTCTGAGTGTTGAAAACGACACTGTGAAGATTAATAATCTCATTTCAAATGAAGAGTTGTTTGGCACCAATATAAATTTATTAGAGGTAGTCAATAATAAACTAATTATAGGGACAAATAAGGGGCTTACTATTATTACCAAAACGGGGAAATTCTACATAAACGAGGAACAGGGGATGTCTAATCCCGAAATAACGAGTGCTACGACCATTGGGAATGTTCTGTATATTGGTACAACAGAAGGAATTTACATTTTAGATACACAGTATTTTCAACCACGAGAACAATCACTGAATGTGAAACTCACTCGATTGTTGATCAATGGGAAAGAGTACACAGATGAATCAGGTAACACGGTTATTAAAAAAGAATTAAAGCTTCCCTATCAGTCAAATTCAATGCAGATTGGCTTTAATGTGTTAGGGGCTAAGTATCCTGATAAGTTATTGTTTAAATATCGATTGAAATTAACGGAGAACTGGAATGATGTCAAAGGTTCTAAAATTGATTTACACTATTTAGAAGCGGGGATTTACCCAATAGACTTGAAGATATATGATTTTGATTCGGGTACAGAGATGATTTATCCACTCTTGTATTTAGAAATTGAAAAGCCATTTTATTTAAAGCTTTGGTTCTTTGTAAGTTGTGGAGCTTTGATTTTCTTGATTACTTATTTAGTTTATCGAAGTTGCTTGGTACGCTTAAAACAACAACAAGAGGTGGAGGCAAGTAAATTGAATCACGAGAAAGACAAGCTGTCTTATGAAAAACGCCTTGCGGAAGTGAAGTTATTGTCTGTTCGAAGCCAGATGAATACGCATTTTATTTTTAACGTGTTGAGCTCTATACAGTTTTATATTTTAGACAATCAATCTGAAGCTGCTTTTACGTACCTTGGCAAGTTCTCAAAATTCATCAGAGCCTCCTTGAGTCTTTCATCAAAAGAGCGTATTACTTTAGCTGAGGAATTAGATTACTTGGCAAAGTATGTAGACATTGAAAATATGAGACTTGAAGGAAGGATGAGGTTTACGGTTGAATCGCATTTGATTGTGGAACTAAGTGAAGTGATGGTTCCGCCAATGTTGTTGCAACCCTTTGTCGAAAATTCTATAGTGCATGCTTTTCCGCCTTCTATAGAAAGGCCAGAAATAAGCATAGAGCTATATCAGAAACTAAACGATATCGAGATTGTTATTACGGATAATGGAATAGGTAGCAATTCTAAGAAAACAAAAAGACATACAGGTACTTCTGTAGGAATGACTATTGTAAGGGAGAGGATGTCTTTTATACAGGATTATTTAGACGAAGATTTAGTGACGACAATTGATGAACATGGGACAAGAGTTGTAATGAAGTTAAAAGGAATAATAAAATAAGTAAGATGAAGCGCTTTGTTTTTTTGATTGTATTTAGTCTGTTTGTATTGGGTAATTTTTACGTATTCTTTCGAGTATATCCTATTTTGGATTTATTACCCCCAAGCTTACATTTTATTTATTGGTTAGTCGTAGTGCTCGTTTGTAGTTCTATTTTTTTGTTTTTTGGCATTGGTCGAAAGTTGCCCGTATACCTCTCAGCTTATTTGTATAAAATAGGTACGGGCTGGTTAATGTTGTTGGTTTATGCTTTTTTATTTGTCTTGATATTGGATGTGGTCAGTGTTGTTAATCATTTTTTCGTTCACTCTGAGAATCGAATACTGATATATCATTCTGACCTTCAGTCTTGCCTACTTGTTTTCGGAGTAGTAGCTATAGCATTATTAGGTTTTTTAAATTACCAAAGGAAAAGACGAGTGGAGATAGATTTATCTTTTAGTACCAAGACCCCTTACAAGATTGTATTTGTATCGGATTTACATTTAGGATATGCTATAGAGAAAAGGGAATTGAAAAAATGGGTAGAGTTAATTAATCAAGAACAGGCGGATTTGGTTCTTATAGGAGGAGATTTAATCGATTATAGCTTACAGCCTGTGATCTACAATGAGTTGGGGAGTTTATTGCAAAAGATAGAAACCAAATATGGGGTATATGCTTGTTTGGGAAATCACGAATATATGGCAGGAGCAAAAGCATGTGTCAGTTTTATGCAAAGTAATGGTATACGTGTTTTAAGTGATCAAACAATTGTTATAGAAGATCTTTCACTGTGCTTGATAGGGCGAGATGACAAAACGAACCCACGTCGCAAAAAGTTAGCGGACATTATAGGAGATATAGACAGGAATCTTACTTGTGTATTATTAGACCATCAACCGTATAATTTGTCTGAAGCCAATGAGAATGGTATTGACTTACAATTGTCAGGACATACACACAGAGGACAAGTCTGGCCCATATCGTGGATTACAGATAGGCTATTTGAGAATGCACACGGATACTTAAAGAAAGGAAAAACACATTACTATGTCAGTTCTGGATTGGGAATTTGGGGAGGACGTTATCGCATCGGTACTCAATCAGAGTATGTAGTCATTAATGTAAAGTAAATGAGCTGTTCTATGGCATTTGTACATATAAGCAGTAATAGTCAAATAAAAGGTTATTTTTGTAAAAAATATTAAATTGTGAATTATCTATCAGTAGAAAATATATCAAAGTCCTTTGGAGCGAGAACACTATTTGAAGACCTCTCTTTTGGAATTAACAAAGATCAGAAGATTGCTTTTGTCGCTAAAAATGGTTCTGGAAAAACAACAATATTAAAGATATTGATGGGTGAGGATTATCCTGACTCAGGGCAAGTTGTTATGCGAAAAGACATTAGAGTTGAGTTTTTAGCACAGGAACCAAACTTGCAAGATGAGTTGACAGTAGAGGAAAGCATTTTTGCCTCGGATAATGAAACTTTAAAAATAATAGAGGAATACGAGAAGGCACTTGAAAATCCTGAAGATACGGAGGCGTATCAGAAAGCATTTGAAAAGATGGAAGCGCATAATGCTTGGGATTTTGAAACTCAGTATAAGCAGATTTTGTTTAAACTGAAGTTAGAAGATTTAAAAGCAAAAGTAAAAACACTTTCAGGAGGACAGAAGAAGCGTTTGGCCTTGGCTATTATATTGATTAATAGACCTGATTTGCTAATCTTAGATGAGCCGACTAACCATTTAGATCTTGAGATGATCGAATGGTTAGAGAATTACTTTGCCAAGGAGAATATCACTTTGTTTATGGTAACGCACGACCGCTTTTTCTTAGAGAGAGTATGTAACGAGATTATCGAATTAGACAATGGAAAGATTTACCAATACAAAGGTAACTATTCCTATTACCTCGAAAAGAAAGATGAGCGCATTGCTGCTGAGAATGCCAGTATCGATAAAGCACAAAACTTATTTGTCAAAGAATTGTCGTGGATGAGAAGACAACCAAAGGCTCGTACGACAAAATCTAAATCGAGAATTGACGATTTCTACATTATAAAGGAGAAAGCTCATAGTCGCCGTATTGAACACCAAGTAGAGTTGGAAATTAATATGGAGCGCATGGGAAGTAAGATTATAGAGTTACATAAGTTGAACAAAGCTTTTAAGGATAAAGTTATTCTAAGTGACTTTAGCTACAGCTTTAATAAAGGAGAGCGCATTGGTATCATAGGAAAGAACGGAACAGGTAAATCTACTTTCTTAAATATTCTTACACAATCCATAAAACCTGATTCAGGAAAGGTAGTACAAGGAGAGACAATTAAAATTGGTTATTACACTCAAGGTGGAATCTACGTGAAGCCAGATCAAAAGGTAATAGATGTAATTAAAGAGTTTGGAGAGTTTATTCCTTTGGCAAAAGGAAGGACAATTTCAGCAGGTCAGTTACTTGAGCGCTTTTTGTTTGACAGGAAAAAACAACATGATTTCGTTGAGAAATTAAGTGGAGGGGAATTAAAGAGGTTGTATTTGTGTACTGTATTAATTCAAAATCCAAATTTCTTAATACTCGATGAGCCTACGAATGATTTGGATATAGTGACGCTGAATGTATTAGAAAGCTTCCTGTTAGATTATCCAGGTTGTCTTGTAGTTGTCTCGCATGACCGTTATTTTATGGATAAGATTGTCGATACGCTATTTGTTTTTAGAGGTAATGGTGAGGTGGAGAATTTCCCAGGGAATTATTCTGACTTTAGAGCGTATGAAGATAGTATTGAGCCTGTAAAAGAAGAACAGCCGAAAGAAAAAGTAAATTGGAAGGAAAGTCAAGTAAAGAATGGCTTAACGTTTCAAGAGCAAAAGGAGTTTCAAAAGGTGGAACGAGAAATTAAAAAGTTAGAGGAAGAAAAAGTAAAGATTGAGGCCTTATTTAGTGAAGGAAAAGTAGGAGATGATGAAATAGAGAAAAAAGCAGGGGAACTTCAAAAAGTTTTAAGTCAGTTGGAGCAAATGGAAGAGCGTTGGTTTGAACTTTCTGCAAAAATGGAGTCATAATCTTATCAAAAGCATATTTGAAAAATGTAAAAAGCGAAGTTAGAAATTTGATTTCTGACTTCGCTTTTTTGTTCTTAAAATATCTTGATTTGACGTTTTTTAGACTTTTTCGGGTTCGTTTGTCCTTTAATTTATGTAAAAAACAGGGTAAAAACAATAGATTAGAGAGATTTTTTTTAATTTGTAATCAATTGATTTTTAAGAGTTTGTAAAAATTTAACTGTTAAAAATCTACTTAAAAGTGCTAAAAAAGTAGTGGAATTAAAAAATCGGCGTAACTTTGCCCACAGAAATTTCAAGTGGTGACAGGGCTTGAGAAATTATATTTAATGAGAAAAACATGTTCTTTTTTTATCGGTTCTGCTT
>NZ_WSPP01000362.1:0-419 GCF_009767705.1 Myroides sp. LoEW2-1
GTAAGTATATGTTTATTCAAATGAAACTTACCCTACCTAAAAGTCAAATAGGTAAAGCTTTTGCTTATTCCCAAACTAGATGGGATAATCTTAGTGCGTATCTTTATGATGGAAACTTACAGATAGACAACAACCTTGTTGAAAACGTAATTAGACCAGTTGCACTAGGTCGTAAAAACTATCTCTTTGCTGGTTCTCATGATGCTGCACAAAGAGCAGCCATGGCTTATACGTTTTTTGCTAACTGCAAAAAGCACGATGTTAATCCATATCAATGGCTAAAATATGTATTGGAAAATATCCTATCCATCAACCACAAGAATATTACAGATCTATATCCTCATAACTATAAAACGTTAATCACAGACACTATATAAGAATAATTACATCTCACAAGGTGTACTTGCTCGGGAGGATAC